>JBOHTE010000486.1:0-17291 GCA_050733555.1 Gemmatimonadaceae bacterium
CACGTTCTTGCGCAGCGCCTTGACCGTGGTGCGCGCGATCACCTTCGAACCGATCGTCGCCTGGATCACCACCTCGAAGAGCTGGCGGGGAATGAGTTCCTTCAACTTATCCGCGACCTTGCGCCCCCAGTCGTACGCCTTGTCCGCGTGAATGATCACCGAGAACGCATCTACCGCGTCGCCGTTGATCAGCATGTCGAGCTTCACGAGCTTGCTCGGCCGGTATTCGAGCATCTCGTAGTCGAGACTCGCGTAGCCGCGACTGATCGTCTTGAGCCGGTCGAAGAAGTCCAGGATGATCTCGCCCAGCGGAAACTCCCAGTCGAACTCCACGCGCGAGGCGTCGATGTAGCTCATGGTGCGGTACACGCCGCGCCGCTCCGTGCCGAGTGTCATGATGGGCCCGATGTATTCCGCCGGCGCCACGATGCGCGCCTTGACGAACGGCTCCTCCACGTGCGAGACGACCGAGCCGTGCGGCATGAGTGACGGATTCTCGAGCAATTGCATCGAGCCGTCGTTCAGGAACACCTTGTATTCCACGCTCGGCACCGTCGTGACGAGATCGAGATCGAACTCGCGCTCGAGGCGCTCCTGCACGATCTCCATGTGCAGCAGGCCGAGGAAGCCGCAGCGGAAGCCGAAGCCCAGTGCCGTGGACGTCTCCGGCTCGTAGTGCAGCGACGCATCGTTGAGCTGCAGCTTGGCGAGCGCGTCGCGTAGCGTCTCGTACTGGCTCGTGTCCGTGGGATAGACACCCGCGAACACCATCGAGTGCACTTCCTGATAGCCCGGCAGCGGTTCGGTGGCCCGGTTCGCGACATCGAAGATCGTGTCGCCCGCGCGGGTTTCCTGCACGGAGCGCACGTTGGCCACGACGTAGCCGACCTCGCCCGTCCCGAGCTCCGCGGCCTTCACCTGGCGGAGCTGCAGGTAGCCCACCTCGCTCACGTCGTAGCTCTCCGCATTGGCGCCGAAGGTGATCTGCATGCCGGGGCGCAGCATGCCATCCACGACGCGAACGCTGGGAATCGCGCCGCGATAGCGGTCGTAGTGGGAATCGAAGATGAGCGCCCGCAGCGGGCCATCGGGGCGCCCGCGGGGCGGCGGAACGCGCACGATGATCTGCTCCAGCAACTCCGGCACGCCAATGCCCTCCTTGGCGCTCACGAGCAGAATGTCGTCGGGGTTCGCGCCGATGAGGTCGTGCACTTCGCGCTTGCGCCGCTCCGGCTCCGCGCCGGGCAGATCGATCTTGTTGAGCACCGGAATGATCTCGAGCCCCGCGTCCAGCGCGAGGAAGAGATTCGACAGCGTCTGCGCCTGAATCCCCTGCGATGCATCGATGACGAGAATGGCGCCCTCGCACGCGGCCAGCGAGCGCGACACTTCATAGGTGAAATCGACGTGTCCCGGTGTATCAATGAGATTCAGCTCGTACGACTCGCCGTTGCGTGCCTGATACGTCATGCGCACCGCGTTGAGCTTGATCGTGATGCCCCGCTCGCGCTCGAGATCGAGCGTGTCGGTCATCTGATCCTTCTGCTCGCGCTTCTCGATGGCGCCGGTGGCCTCGATCAGGCGGTCGGCGAGCGTGGACTTGCCGTGATCGATGTGCGCGACGATGCAGAAATTGCGAATGTGATCAAGCTTCAACGGGAACCCGGCTATGAGTGAGTGATGCAACGACGAAATATACATGCGCCGCGTGCCGGGGCCGGCAGTGGTGGCCCGCTGGCGTCAGCGGTGCGCGCTTTCTAGCTTCCACGCTCTCAATGGATACCGCACGCGCGCGTCGTGCCGATTTGCTGGATCCGGCGACTATCGCCGCGCTGGGCCGCATAGAAATCGTGGCGCGCTGGATCGTGGACGGCTTTCTCTCCGGACTCCACCGGTCACCCCGCAAGGGGTTCTCCGTGGAGTTTGCGGAGCATCGGCCCTATCAGCCGGGCGACGACCTGCGCTACGTGGACTGGAAGATCGCGGCGCGCGCGGACCGCTGGGTCGTCAAGCAGTACGAGGAAGAGACCAACCTGCGCGCCACCATCGTGCTCGACGTGAGCCGGTCGATGGCGTGGCGCGGCGACGCGGCGCGGTTGACCAAGCTGGCGTACGCGGAGCGACTGGTCGCGGCCATGGCCCTGCTGCTCCTGCGCCAGCGCGATGCCGTAGGCCTCGTGCGCTTCGATGATCTGGTGCGGACGTCGCTCGCGCCCCGGGTGCGTTCGGGACAGTGGCAGCGCATCGTGGCGGCACTCGACGATCCGGGCGCAGGACACGCGTCCCACGCGGCGGCGGCGCTGGAACAGGCATGGCGGCTCATCCCGCGCCGCGGGCTCGTGGTGATCGTCTCCGATCTCCTCATGGATGCCGATGAAATCCTGGGTCAGGTGCGCGCGCTGCGGCACGCGGGACACCAGCTGGTCGTGCTGCACGTGCTCGATCCGGCGGAGCTCGATCTGCCTGCCGCCGGCGACGCCCTCTTCTTCGATCCCGAGAGCGGCGCCGAGGTGCCGGCCGCCAGCGCGGAGGTGCGTGGGGCCTATCACGCCACGGTCACGGCGGCGCTGCAGGAGTGGCGGCAGTCGCTGGCCGCGGCGGGGGCCGCCTACGAAACGGTGTTCACCGATGCGCCGTTCGGCGTTCCCCTGCGCCGCGTGTTCGCCACGCGGCAGAAGATGCCGTGATCGAGTTCCTCACGCCGCTCTGGCTGATCGCGGCCGGAGCCGCCGCGATCCCGCTGTTCATCCACCTCCTGCGCCGCCGCACCGGAACGCGAGTGGAGTTTCCCGCGGTGCGCTACCTGGCGCGCGCGGAACGCGAGCACAGCCGGAATCTCAAGCTCCGCAATCTGCTGCTGATGCTGCTGCGCGTGGCCGCGATCGTCCTCATCGCGACCGCGGCGGCGCGCCCGCTCATTCGCGTCGCGGGCAGCGGCCATGCGCCGACGGCGATGGCCATCGTGCTCGACAACTCGCTGAGCACGTCGGCCATTGCCGCAGGTCGCCCCGTGCTGGAGGAGCTGCGCGCCGTCGCCAGCGGCGTGGCCTCACGCGCGGCCGCGACGGACCGCGTCTGGCTCATCACCGCGGATGGAACGGTACATGGCGGCACGCGTGACGCGGTCGTGCGGGCCATCGAGCATACGGGGCCGCTGGCCGGGGCGGGCAACGTCGAGGATGCCGCCGTGCGTGCCGCATCGCTGGTGGGTGGGTCGGGGCTGGCCGAACGCGAGGTCGCCATCATGACCGATGGACAGGCGACATCCTGGAGTGCACCGATCACGCTGGGGCAGTCGCGCGTGCAACTGTATCGGCCACGCCAGGACGCGCCGCGCAACCGGGCGGTCGTCGAGGCGGAAGCGCTGCCGCCGCGCTGGACGCCGCGGGGCGCCGTGCGCGCGCGCGTGCTCACGCCGGACTCGGCCGCCTTCCGCATCACGATCGATGGCCGGACACTGGCGCGCGGGACGGCGGTGAAGGATCAGGAGATACTCGTTCGCGCTTCCCCCGCGGAGCGCGGGTGGAGCACCGGGACCGTCGAGGTCGAACCCGATGAGCTGCGCGGCGATGACGCGCGCTACTTCGCGGCGTGGATCGGCCCGGCGCCGGCCGTTCACGTTTCTGCCGCGCTCGGTCTCTTCGCCATGACCGCGGTGGAGGCACTCGTGCAGGCGGAACGCGCCACGATGGGCAGCGATGTCACGTTCAGCCCGGCGGATGAAGCCACGGCGCTCCCCGCGCTGCTCGTGGCTCCAGCGGATCCCGTGCACATCGGAGCCGCCAACCGGGCGCTGGCCCGTCTCGACGTTCCGTGGCGCTTTGGCGATCTGCGGCGCGGCGAAAGCGCCGTGGAGAGCGCAACGCGCAACGACTCCACATTCAGGGACGTGAGCGTACTGCTTCGCTACCGGCTGGTCGCCAACGCGCCGAATGCGACCGACACGCTCGCCGTGACGGCGAGCGAGCCCTGGATCGTCGCCGGCCCGGGCTACGTGCTCGTGGCGTCGCCACTCACCCCGGAGGCGACGACGCTTCCGGTGCGCGCGGCGTTCGTGCCCTGGTTGGCCGAGATGTTCTCACAGCGACTCGGCAGGGAGGCGGGGACGATTGTCGACGCGATACCGGGCGCCATGCTCGCGCGCCCGGCCGGAGTGGATGCACTCGAGCTCCCCGAGGGACAACGCCAGGCGCTCTCCGGCGACTCGCTCGCCGCGCCCGACGAATCCGGCGTCTATCCGTTCCTCACCGGGAGCGCGCGGGCGGGCGCGCTCGTCGTGAACCCCGAGCCCGCCGAGTCCGAGCTGCGGCGGTTGAGTCCGCAGGCGCTGGCGTCGCGCATTCGCGCGGCGAGCGTCCGGTCGGGAGAGGACAGCGCGGCGGTTCGCGCGCACGCCTTCGACTCGGCGCCGCGTCGCCCACTGGTGCTGCCGTTGCTGCTGCTGGCCGTCGTCGCACTCGTCGCCGAGAGCGCGCTGACCGGCCGGTCGCACGGAGGCGCCTGATGGCGCTGCCGCAAATCCTCGATGCGGTTGAAGGGCTGGGTGCGTTCCGGCGCGTAGCCGGCGCGATTCCCGCACCGGGTGCCGCGCTCCGGGTCGGCGGACTGCCCGGGTCGAGTGATGCCGCGCTCGTCGCGGCGCTCGTCCGTTGGCTGGGCGCGACGCGCTTCTTCGTCGTCGTCACCGACACGCTGCCGGAAGCGGAGCGCTGGCTGGCCGATCTCACCACGCTGCAGGAAGAGGGCGTCGTGGCGCTGTATCCGCCGCGCGAAGGATTCGGCGAAACGGAGCCGCATCTCGAAGTCGCGGGCGAGCGCGTGGAAACCCTGGAGCGTGTAGCGCGTGGCGGCGTGCGCACGCTGGTCACGACCTTCCGCGCGCTGCAGGAACGCACCCGGCTGCCGGACGCGTTGCGATCGGCGCGCCTCGAGCTGCGCGTGGGCGATCTGCGGCGTCCGGAAGACATTGCCGCCCATCTCGAAGCCGTGGGCTTCGAACGCGTGCCGCTCGTGGAGGACGTCGCCGAATTCAGCGTGCGGGGCGGCCTGATGGACATCTACAGCTTCGGTATGGCCAATCCGGTACGCGTCGAGTTCTGGGGTGACGAGATCTCATCGCTCCGGCACTTCGACATGTTGACGCAGCGCTCGACGCGTGACGCCGAGATGGCGCTCGTGCTCCCGGTGGACGGTCGCGCGGGAGCGGTGAGTGATGCGACCACGCGCGGCAGCATCGCGCAACTGCTGCCGCCCGACACGCTGCTGGTGCACACGGCGGCGGGACGGATGCAGCCGGAGCTGCAGCGCACGTGGGAGGAAGCGCGACACCATATCGAACTGGCGCGCCGTCGTGGCGAGGACGTTCCCGATCGGGACGCGCTGTATCAGCCGCCGGATGATGTCCTGGCGGTGGCGCGCGCGTTCGGCTCGATCCTGCTCAACGACTCCGGCGAGGGCATCCGCGACGGCACAGCGGAGATCTCGTTCCCGATTCGCCCGCCCGAGCCCATCGATCGCGACATCAAGCGCCTGCGCCGGATCGTGGACGGCGACATCCCGACACTCATCCTCTGCGACAACGCCGGGCAGTCGGAGCGGCTGGAAGAGCTGCTGAGCGGCAACGGCGACGGCACGCATCCCGTTGGCGCGGCGCTCGCCGTGGGCGTCGTCGATGGCGGATTCACGGTGCCGCCCGACGCGACGACGACGGGACTCCGCGTGCTGACCGATCACGAGATCTTCCGGCGCGAGCGGCGCATCCGGCGCCGCCGCCGGTACGTCACCGGCACGCCGATGGAAACGCTCACCGGGCTCCAGCCGGGAGATTACGTCGTGCACCTCGAGCATGGCGTGGGCATCTACCGCGGCATCGAGCGCATGTTCGTGCGCGAGAGCACCATCGAGGTCGCGGTCATTGAATACGAGGGGGGCGACCGGTTGAACGTCCCCCTGTATCGCGTGGATCTGATCGAGCGCTACCGCTCCTCGAGCGATGTGTCCGAAGATGCGCCGCCGCCGCGGCTGCACACGCTGGGCGGCAAGCGCTGGGCACAACAGCGCGCCCGCACGCGCGCGGCGCTGGAGGAGCTGGCGGGCGAGCTGCTGGTTTTGTACGCACGGCGCCGGACAGCCACGAAAGCGCCGGCGCTGCCCGACACCACCTGGCAGCGACAGCTCGAATCGTCGTTTCTCTTCGAGGACACGCCGGATCAGCGCACCGCCACGGTCGAGGTCAAACGCGACATGGAGAGTGCGCGTCCCATGGACCGCCTGCTGGTGGGCGACGTGGGATACGGCAAGACGGAAGTCGCCGTGCGCGCCGCGTTCAAGGCCGTGCAGTCGGGACGCCAGGTGGCCGTCCTCGTCCCCACGACCATCCTGGCCGAACAGCACGGCCGCACCTTCAGCGAACGCCTCGCGGATTTCCCCATTCGCGTCGAGACCATGAGCCGCTTCCAGACGCCGAAGGAACAGGCGGCCATCCTGAAGGATCTCGCCGACAAAAAGGTGGACATCGTCATTGGCACGCACCGGTTGCTCAGCAGCGACGTCCGATTCGCCGAGCTCGGCCTGGTGGTGGTGGACGAGGAGCATCGCTTCGGCGTGAAGCACAAGGAGCGGCTCAAGCAGCTCAAGCTGGAAACCGATGTGCTCACGCTCACGGCCACGCCCATCCCGCGCACGCTGCACCAGTCGCTCGCCGGGTTGCGCGACGTGACGCTCATTCAGACGGCGCCGCTGGACCGCTCGCCCGTGCTCACCTCGCTCGAGCCCTGGGATGACGCGCTCATCGAAGAGGGCATTGCGCGCGAGCTCGACCGCGGCGGGCAGGTGTTCTTCGTGCACAACCGCGTGGAGACCATCCAGGCCATCGCCGATCACGTGCGCCGCCTCGCGCCGCGCGCTGAAGTCGCTGTGGCGCACGGCCAGATGCGCGAGCGTGAGCTGGAGCAGGTGATGCGGCGCTTCGTGACCGGCGAGGTGGATGTGCTCGTGTCCACCATGATCGTGGAGTCAGGGCTCGACGTGCCGAACGCGAACACGATGTTCGTGAATCGCGCGGATCACTTCGGGCTGGCGCAGCTCTATCAACTGCGCGGCCGGGTGGGGCGCTCGTACCGCCGCGCCACCTGCTACCTGCTCGTCCCCGATGAGCTGGACCCGGATGCGGAGCGGCGCCTGCAGGTGCTCGAGCACCACACCGAGCTCGGCTCCGGCTACCACGTGGCGCTCAAGGATCTCGAGATGCGCGGCGCCGGCAATCTGCTCGGCGCCGAACAGTCCGGCTTCGTGCAGGCCGTCGGATTCGAGCTCTACCTCAAGATGCTCGACGAGACGGTGCAGCGGCTGATGCGCGGCGATGAGGGGCCCAGGCTGCTCCCCGCGGACGTCTCCATGGACATTCCCACTTACCTGCCGGACGACTATGTCACGATCCAGGAGGCCAAGCTGGATGTCTACCGGCGGCTCTCGCGGATGACCGAGCCGGCGCAGGTGGAGGAGTTGCGCGCCGAGTTGCGCGACCGGTTCGGGCCGCTGCCGCCGCCGGCGCAGGCCTTCTTTGCCGCAGCGCTGCTGCGCATCGTGGGCGGCCGGTTGGGCATTGAGGGGATACTTGTGCATGGTGCCGAAGCACGTATTAGCTTTCGGGCTGACGCGGATCCGCGCCTCAAGGGGCTCACGGCCGCGTTTCATGAAGTACAGTTCCAGGCGGACGTGCGTCGGACGAAACCGCTGGTGCTCAAGCTCACTCGACTCGGAGGAGCGGGGCTGCTCGAAGGTCTCGTTCGCGCGCTCAAGGGACTGGCCGGATGATCGTGCAAGGACGTGGCAGCGTGGGGGCGCGATGGCAATGGTGTGCTGCCGCAGCCCGTTATTCCCCGCGCGCCGCCGCGTCCTTGTGTTCGTTCGCGAACCCGCGCTGATCCCGTTGCGCCTCCACGCATACTCGTGTTGCCATCAATGAATCGTTCAATCGTCGTCGTCTCCGCCGCGCTCGTGGTGCTGGGCGGCTGCAAGGGCTTCAAGGAAGCCATGACCGCCCACGTCGACGTGGTGGCGTCGGCTGGCTCGCAGGAACTCTCCGTCGAACGGCTGGACTCCCTGCTCGCGCAGGCGAAAGTGCCGCCCAATGCCGAGGTGGCCAAGGCGGTGACGGATCTCTGGGTGAACTATCAGTTGATGGGACAGGCCGCCGCGCACAACGACTCGCTCAACGATCCCAAGCTCGTTGACGCCGCGCTCTGGCCCGTCATCTCGCAGGAGCGCGTGGTCAAGTGGCACGACCAGCTCACGAAATCCTTCCCGGGCGTTGACACCACCAACCTCGCCACGCGCTACGCCAACGGCGAGATGCTCGCTGCCAGCCATATCCTCTTCGTGGTTCCGCAGTCGGCCACGCCGGCACAGCGCGACTCCGTTCACCGCAAGGCGGAAGCCGTACGCGCGCAGGTGACCTCGGCGAACTTCGCGCAGCTCGCCAAGGAGAACAGCCAGGATCCCGGCTCGGCGGTGCATGGCGGCGACCTGGGCGTGTTCCCGAAAGGGGCGATGGTCAAGCAGTTCCAGGACGCCCTGCTCAAGCTCAAGCCCGGCGAGATCTCGCCTCTCGTGCAGACGGAGTTCGGGTATCACATCATCCGGCGCCCGACGTTCGCCGAGGTCAAGGATGAGTTCAGCAAGGAAGTGAACGCCTCGGCCACGCAGCAGGCGGACAGTCTGTACCTCGCGAATCTCGAGCGCACGTCGAACATCAAGGTCAAGGATGACGCCGTGGGCACGATGCGCGCGGCATCCAAGGATCTGGATGCGCACGCCAAGGACGATGCGGTGCTGGGCACCTCGACGGCGGGGAACTTCACCATGGCCAAGCTGGTGCACTGGATCAGCGCGTATCCCCAGCGGGCGCAGATCGAGCACGGACTCGCCCAGGCGCCGGACAGTCAGGTCACCGGATTTCTCAAGAACGTCATGCGGAACGAACTCGTGCTGCACCAGGCGGACAGTGCCAACGTGAAGCTCGACTCCAGCGAGATGGCCGATCTCCATACCAAGTTCGCCGGTTTGGTCACGGCCGCCTGGGAAGGGCTCAATGTGAGTCCCAAGGCGCTCGCGGACAGCGGCAAGACGGAGAGCCAGCGCGAGCGTATTGCCGCGGCACACGTGGAGCAATACATGGACGGGCTCATGACGCAGCGCTCGCGTTACGTGGATGTGCCCATTCCGCTGAAGAGCGTGGTGCGCGACAAGTACAGCTGGAAGATCAATCAGGCCGGACTGGCCCGGGCGCTGGCGCAGGCGACGAAGTCTCGCGCCGCGACGGATTCGGTGAAGGCGAAGAACCGGCCGCCGTCGGCGGTGCCGCTGGGCCCGCCGGCATCCAAACCGGCGATGCCTCCGCAGCCCAAGGGCTGAGAGGGATCGGGAGTGACCGCGATGGGTAGGACAAGCATGCTGAGAATCCGCGTGAGTCTCGTCGTGACGCTGGCTGCCGCCGTGGCTGCCGCCGTGGCTGTCCCGGCGATGGCGCAGGGGCCGGCGGCTCCGTCACCCGACAGCAGCACATCCATCGACCGGATCGTGGCGGTGGTCGGCAACGAGCCCATTCTGCGCAGCGAGGTCGAAGAAGAGATCGGGAAGATGAAGGCCGAGGGGCAGCAGATGCCTGGCGACTCGGCGGCGCAGCAACAGCTCGTCACCGACATCATCAACGGGCTCATTGACGACGACCTGATGGTCGCGGAAGCCAAGAAGCAGAAGATCGAGGTCAATGACAACGACATCAGCCCTGAGGTGGACAAGCAGGTCGCGCAGATCCGCGGCCGGTTTGCCACGGACGCCGAGTATCGCCAGCAACTGAAGCTCTCGGGCTTTGGTACGCCTGACGAATATCGCCGCTGGCTGCTCGACAAGGCGCGTCGCACCGCGCTGCAGCAGAAGCTGTTCGAGAAGCTGCGCCAGGAGAACAAGCTGCCGCCGGCACCCGTGTCGGAGGTGGAGGTGGATTCCTTCTTCCAGGCGAGCAAGGTGCAGGGACAGATCCCCAAGCTGCCCGCCACGATCACCTATCGGCAGCTCGTGATCACGCCGCAGCCCAGCGCAAGCGAGGATTCCGCCGCGCTGGCCAAGGCTGAATCGCTGCTCGTGGAGATTCGCAAAGGTGGCGACTTCGCGACGATCGCCAAGCGCGAGTCCATGGATCAATCCAACAAGGATCAGGGAGGCGACCTGGGGTGGCATCGGCGCGGTGAGTTCGTGCCGAACTTCGACCGCGTCTACTTCGCGCTGCGGCCCGGACAGGTGAGCCCGGTCATCAAGACGACGTTCGGGTATCACATCATCAAGGTGGATCGCGTGCAGCCGTCGGAAGTGAAGGGGCGCCACATTCTCATCCGGCCCACCATTGATTCGGCGGACGTACAGCGGGCGCGCGCGCTCGCGGACAGTGTGACGAAACTCTGGCGCAATGGCGCGAGCTTCGATTCGCTCGTGGCGAAGTATTCCGATCCGTCCGAAGAGAAGATCATGCCCGACCCCTTCCCGCAGGCGCAGCTCCCCAAGGAGTACCAGGCGGCGATCAAGGGGCACAAGGCCGGTGACATCATCGATCCGTTCACCATCATGGACGCGTCGCGCGGCGTGCCGAAGTTCTTCATCCTGAATCTCACCGCGGTGGACGATGCCCGCGAGCCCACGTTGGCCGATTACCGTCAGGACATTCGCGATCGCCTCACGCAGCAAAAGGGCGTGCGCCGCTACCTGGACAATCTTCGCAGGCAGACGTTCGTCGCCATTCGCGAGTGACGCGTGCGCGTGGATCTCGCGCTCAAGCGGCTGCTGCTCGTCAGGAGCCGCACCGAGGGGAAGGAGGCGTGCGACGTGGGTGCGGTGTTCATCAACGGCAAGCGCGCGCGCGCCTCGGCTGAGGTGCGACCGGGCGACCTCGTGCGCGTGGACTACGCGCATCGTACGCTGGAGGTCGAGATCACGGGCGAAATCACCGGCAACGTCAGCCGCGAGCGCGCCCGCACGCTCTATCGTGTCGTGCGCGACGAGCCGCTGACGTGATGCGCCCGCGCCTGGCGGTCACCCTGGGCGACGTACGCGGCATCGGACCGGAAATCGTGGCCAGTGCACTCGCCGATGAGCGGGTGCGTGGCACGTGCGAGCTGCTCGTCGTGGGGCCGGAGGGATGCGGCGTTGCCGTCCAGGAGTCCGTGGGGAGCTGGCACAGCGGCGGCAGCGTCGCGCTCGCGGGAGAGTTCGCCGGCCGGGCGATCGAGCGGGCGGCGCAGCTCGCGCTCGCCGGTGCGGTGCAGGGCGTGGTCACCGCCCCCATCGACAAGCACGCGCTGCTCGAAGGCGGCTACGACTATCCCGGCCACACCGAGATGCTGGCGCATCTCGCCGGTGTGCCGGTGGCGATGATGCTGGCGTCCGATCACCTGCGGGTCGTGCTCGCCACGACGCACATTCCGCTCGCCGACGTGCCCGCACGACTCACGCGGGAGCACATCATTGAGGCGGCGCGCCTCACGCGGCGCGGACTGCAGGACTGGTACGGCATCGCGGCGCCGCGCATCGCGCTCTGCGCCATGAATCCGCACGCGGGCGACGGCGGCAGATTCGGCAGCGAAGATGATACGCTGCTCGCGCCGGCGGCGAGCGCAGCGGGTATCGCAGGCCCGTTCCCAGCGGACACCGTGTTCGTGCGCGCCCTGCGCGGGGAGTTCGACGCCGTCATCGCCCCGTATCACGACGTGGGCATGACCGCCATCAAGGTCGCCAGCTTCGGTCACGCCGTGAACGTGACGCTCGGGCTCCCCTTTCCGCGAACGTCGCCCGATCACGGGACCGCGCTCGACATTGCGGGGCAGGGGATGGCTGATCCGGGCAGCATGATCACGGCCACGCTTGAATGTGCGCGCATTGCGAACGTTATTGCACAGTCGTCGACCTCCGGACGGACGCATCCCGAGCCGTCCACGCTCTGACCCACGACGGCATGGCGCACTCGCATACGGGCCATCTGCACGGGCTCGATCACGATCATGGCGACGACCACGGCGCGGATCGCGCGCGCCGGTTGCGCGTCGCGCTCTTCATCACGGCGTTGATTCTCGTGGCCGAAGTCGCCGGCGGATTTGCCGCCAATTCCCTGGCGCTGCTCGCGGACGCGGGACACATGCTCACCGATGTCGCGGCGCTGGGGCTTTCACTCTTCGCGTCGTCATTCGGCAGCCGGCCCGAGACCCCGAAGCGGACGTACGGGTATCGCCGCCTCGAGATCCTCGCGGCCTTTCTGAACGGCGCCACGCTGCTGCTGGTGTCGGGCTTCATCGTCTACGAGGCCGTCCGCCGCATCACCGCGCCGGAGCCGGTGGGTGGGACGCTCATGCTCATCGTGGCCGCCATTGGCCTCGCCGCCAACGTCGTGGCGGCGCGCACGCTGCACCCCGCCACCTCCGGCAGCCTGAACGTGCGCGGCGCCTACGTCCACGTCCTCGGCGACCTGCTCGGCTCCGTGGGCACACTCATCGCGGCGCTGCTCATTCGCTTCACGGGCTGGCTCCAGGCGGATCCCATCGCGTCCATCGTCGTGACGCTGCTGGTGATCCGAAGCGCCTGGCTGCTCGTCCGGGAATCAGTGGACGTGCTGCTGGAGTCCACCCCCGCCAACATCTCCGCGGGCGCGGTCCGCACGCAGCTCGAAGCGATTCCCGGCGTGGAGTCGGTGCACGATCTGCACGTGTGGAGCGTGACGTCCGGCGTGGTGGCCATGAGTGCGCACGCCATCGTGCGCGAGTCCGAACGGCACCAGCACGTCCTCGAGCACGTGCACGATGCCATGCGCCTGTTCGGCATCCAGCACGTGACGATCCAGCTCGAGCGGCGCGAAATGTACGAGCGGGAGATGCACCTGCACGCCTGAACGCCGCCGCGGCGCGTCGATTGCGTCACGCTGCTGCCGAGCGCGTGCGCCGTTGCGTCACGCCGGATCATTCGTCTCCCAATGAATCCCGCTCTCTCACCCGACTCATGGAAATCCGCGAGCTCGCTCCGCTGGACGACTATCGTATTCAGAAGCACCGGCTCGATGTGACCCTCGTGCTCGCTCATGGCACGACCATGCGGGGTCATATTTTTGTGCATTTGCCGGTTCCCGGCCACCGCGGCTTCGACGACCCTGCCGTGCTGCTCAACGATCGCGATCCGTTCTTCCCCATGGAAACGGAGAGCGGCGAGGTGCTCCTCATCGCGAAGTCGCAGGTCGCCGAACTGTCCGGCCTGCCCGTGGGCGAGGAGGATGAACTGCTGCGGCGCAGCACACCCATGGCGCTGCTCGAGGTCCGCCTGGCCGGCGGGATCAGCCATTACGGTTCCATGCGGCTGGAAGTGCGCACGGGCCGCCCGAGGCTTCTCGACTTCCTGAACGATGCCACCCAGCACTTCCTCACGCTCTATACCGATCAGGGCATTCGTCTGATCAATCGCGCGTGGATCGAGTGCGTGCGTCCGCTCGACTGACATGCCAGCCATCGACAAGTTTCTGGGCGTGATGCGGAGCCAGCATGCATCCGTGTTGCAGCTCACCGCCGACCAGCCGGCGTGCCTCGACATATCGGGCGGGTCGCGCGCCATCACGCGACAGCCACTCACCGGCGCCCAGGTGCAGTCCCTCCTCAGGGAGATGGCGCCCGCCGAGTCGGTTCAGGCGCTGGAGTCCGGGACCACGGCGCAGTTCACGTATCGTGCGGACGGCGTGGACTATCACGTGCAGGCACGCCGCGGCGCGACCGGCTGGGGCGCGGAGGTGCGGCCGGCTTCGGCGGCGGCCCTCGCGCCGGCGTCCACGCCGGCGTCCACGCCGGCGTCCACACCGGCACCGATCAACCCGATGACCGCGGATTCCACCATCACTGTGGAAACCGCGACCGGAGACGAGGACGCGAGTCGCGCGCGCATGGATGCGCTCCTGCGCGAACTGGTGGAATGCGGCGGCTCCGATCTGCACCTGCGCGTTGGCGAGCCGCCCATCGTCCGCCTGCACGGCGAGATGTCGCGACTGGACGGGCATGGTGCCGTCGATGCCGCGGCGCTCGAAGCGATGCTGCACGTCATCGAGCCCGATCGCAATCGCCGCGAATACGCCGAGCATCATGATACGGACTTCGCGTACGAGCTGCCCGGTCTCGCGCGCTTCCGCTGCAACGCACTGCGCGATCGTCACGGCGTGGCGGCCGTGTTCCGGGTAATTCCCGCCCGTGTGGTCACGGCGGACGAGCTGGGCCTGTCGCCGGAGATTCAGGGGCTGTGCAACCTCGCGCGCGGGCTCGTGCTCGTGACCGGACCAACCGGCTCCTGGAAATCCACGACGCTGGCGGCGCTCATCGATCTCGTCAACCGCACGCGAAGCGATCACGTGATCACGATCGAGGACCCCATCGAGTTCGTGCACGAGAACAAGAAGTGCATCATCACGCAGCGCCAGGTGGGGACGCACACGGATTCCTTCAAGCACGCCCTGCGCGCAGCGCTGCGCGAGGATCCAGACATCATTCTGGTGGGCGAGCTGCGCGATCTCGAG
Organism: Gemmatimonadaceae bacterium; assembly: GCA_050733555.1. Taxonomy (GTDB): domain Bacteria; phylum Gemmatimonadota; class Gemmatimonadetes; order Gemmatimonadales; family Gemmatimonadaceae; genus JADGGM01. Next base: position 14,588 of record JBOHTE010000486.1, read on the forward strand.
ACGATGTCCATTGCGATCGAGACCGCGGAGACGGGCCACCTTGTGTTCGGTACGCTGCACACGACCAGCGCGGTGAGCACGGTGGATCGGCTGATCGATCAGTTTCCCGCCGACCGGCAGGCCCAGATCCGCGTGATGCTCTCGGAGTCGCTCAGGGGCGTGATTTCCCAGGTGTTGTGTCGCAGGATCGGTGGCGGCCGCGTCGCCGCGCTCGAGGTGCTGCTCAGCATGCCCTCGGTGTCGAATCTGATTCGCGAAGGGAAGACGTACCAGCTTCCGTCGGTGCTGCAGACGTCAAAGCGCCTGGGCATGGTGATGCTCAACGACGCGCTCATGGTGCACGTGGACGCGGGCACCGTGGAGCCCAAGGAAGCGTATCTCAAGGCATCCGACAAGCAGGGGCTGCTCGCCACGATGGCCCAGCGCGGCCACGACACGAGCTTCGTCGAGGGGCCGGATGCCGCGGCGGCGCGGCAGGTGTCCGCCAAGGTTCCATCGCGGACGACGAGCGTGCGATAGGCAGCCCCAAGCCGGGGCTAGCTTTTCCCGGGTTCGCTCTGCTTCGGCGTCCTGTACAACCGCTGCTGCAACTGCGCCTGCGTCACGTAGTAACTGCGTGAGCGGTCGAGACCGCCGATCGTCGCGCCACCCAGCGTCCGATCGATCAGCGGCACCGGAGCGCCGGCTCCCAGGTCCTGTGCATCGCCCCCGACAGCGACATCGCGTGCGCCGTCGCCGTCGGCCTGACCGTCCGCTGGCGTCGCCATGGCCGCCGGCCCGTCCATATCGCGCGGAATCGCCCAGCCACCGGCGCGCTCGTCCTGGGGAAATTCCTCGTCATCACCTGCCGTTGGCTCATCGCCGGTAGCCCCCCGCGGGCGGACGTATTCGCGGCGATCGCTGTAGCCGTAGCCGCCGAACACCTCGCCACCGCGCATGTAATCGTGGCCGTAGCCGCGCCCGCGGGGGTATTCAGCTTCCTGTTCCGCCTCGTGCTCTTCCATGACTCCTCCGGGAATGGGTGGAAGCGGTGCGGCCCTGCCGGCCGCCGGGTAATGTGCAACGCGTGCCGGAACGATTCCGCGCGTTCCGGGTGCCGTGCCTGTCAGCGATGGGCGTATTCCAATAGATTTCCTGGCTATGCAGATTCGAAACATCGCCATCATCGCGCACGTGGATCACGGCAAGACAACGCTGGTGGACAAGATGCTCCGGCAGGCCGGGGCATTTCGCGAGAACCAGATCGTGCAGGAGCGGGTCATGGATTCCAACCCGCTCGAGCGGGAACGCGGGATCACGATCCTTGCGAAGAATACCTCCGTGCGGTGGCACGGTGTCAAGATCAACGTGGTGGACACACCGGGACACGCGGATTTCGGCGGCGAGGTGGAACGCATCCTGCGCATGGTGAACGGGGTGCTGCTCGTCGTGGACGCCTTTGACGGCCCCATGCCGCAGACGCGCTTCGTGCTGCGCAAGGCGCTCGCGCTGGGTCGCACGCCCATTGTGGTCATCAACAAGATCGATCGCCAGGGGGCGGACCCGCTCCGCGTGCACGATGAGGTGCTCGACCTGCTCATCGAACTCGAAGCCGACGAGGCTCAGCTCGACGCACCGGTCGTGTACGCCTCGGCGCGCTACGGTACGGCGACCATGGATCTCGACACGCCGGGCACGGATCTCGTGCCGCTGTTCGAGGCAATCGTGGAGCACGTGCCGCCCGCGCCGGGCGATGTGTCCGGTCCATTCCAGATGCTCATCTCGACGATCGATCATTCCCCGTACCTGGGGCGGCTGGGCATTGGCCGCATCGAGCGTGGCACCGTGCACGTGGGCGATCCCGTGGCGCTGCTGCCGCTCGAGACGTCCCGCCCCATGGAACGCGGCAAGGTCACGAAGCTGTTCGGCTTCGAGGGGCTGGAGCGCGTCGAGCTCGATTCCGCGCCCTCGGGCGAGATCGTCGCGCTGGCGGGTATTGAAGGCGTGGAGATCGGCCTCACCGTGACAGATGTGGATCACCCCGATCGTCTGGCCGGCATTGCGGTGGAGGAGCCGACCATTTCGGTGGATTTCATTGTGAACAATTCTCCCTTCGCCGGCAAGGACGGCAAGTACGTCACGTCGCGGCAGGTGCGCGACCGGCTGTACCGGGAGCTCGAACGAAACGTGGCGCTCCGGGTAGAGGACACGGAAAGCACGGACACGTGGACCGTGTCGGGGCGGGGCGAGCTGCATCTGTCGATACTCATGGAGACGATGCGGCGCGAGGGGTATGAGTTCCAGGTATCGCGGCCGCGCGTGATCACGCGCAGCGGCGCGAACGGGGAACGGCTGGAGCCGTACGAGGAATTGTCCATCGACGTGCCCGAGGCATATCTGGGAGCGGTGATCGAGAAGCTTGGTCCGCGGCGGGCGGAGATGTTCGAGATGAAAAATCCGGGGCAGGGGATGGTCCGGCTGCTCTACCGGATACCGGCGCGCGGGCTGTTCGGGTATCGTTCGGAATTCATGACGGACACGCGGGGGACGGGGATCATGCATCATCGGTTCCTGGAGTATGGCCAGTGGGCGGGCCCGCTCGCCGGTCGCAAGCGCGGGACCCTGGTGTCCATGGAACCCGGTATGGCGGTGGCGTTCGGCCTGTTCAATCTTCAGGAGCGAGCCACTATGTTTATTGCCCCCGGCACGCCGGTCTATGAGGGGA
>JBOHTE010000487.1:0-2365 GCA_050733555.1 Gemmatimonadaceae bacterium
ACACGATCGGCGCGATCTTCCTCGCTCCCGTGCCAAACTCCACCGGGTTCGGCGTGCAGGCCCAGAACGCAGGCGATCTGCGCAATCAGGGCATCGAGACACAGCTCAACATTCGACCCATCATGCAGAAGGATCTCACGTGGGAAGTGGGTCTGCAGTGGGCCAGGAATGACAACAGGGTGCTCGGCCTGTCCGGGCAACAGTTCGTGGATCTCACCGCCGGCGGCGGTGGCGGTTTCACCGGCACAGTGCCGACGGCCTGGACGGGCTCATCGGTGGGCGTGCTCCGCGGCAATGACTTCGCACGCTGTGGGCGTGGACTCGTGATCGGCGGGGAGAATATCGATCAGTTGTGCGGCAATGCTCCGTCCGGCGCGCTGTTCATCGACAGCGATGGGTTCCCGATTCTGGACCCGACTGATCGCGTCATTTCCGATGGCAATCCCAAGTGGACGGGGAGCGTTCACACCTCGCTCACCTTCCACAAGTTCACCATATCCGGCCTCCTTGATATCAAGCATGGCGGGCAGATCTGGAACGGTACGCTCGGCGCGCTCGACAATTTTGGCGCCTCTGCCTCCACGCTCATTCGCGGGTCACAGGTGGTGTTTGGGAAGAGCTGGATGCCGGGACCGGTTGCCGGACCTGGCGCAAATACGCCCGTGACGCTCGATCAGGCATGGTTCACCGGACTCGGCAGCGGCTTCGGCCCCGTCGCGTCGCAATTCGTGGAGGATGGCGGATATACCAAGCTCCGCGAGGTCGCGGTGGGCTACACGTTCGACAGCCCGAGCCTGACCAACTGGGGATTCAGCAGCGTGAACGTCAGGCTCTCGGGACGCAATCTGTACACCTGGACCAAGTACAACGGCATCGATCCGGAGGCCAACCTCGCGGGCGCCGCCGTACTCATTCAGGGGGTGGACTACTTCAACAACCCGCAGACGCGCTCCTTCGTGATTTCCGTAGCCCTGAATCGCTAACCTCGGACGAGAGAACCATTGTATGCATAGATCCATCAAGCTCGCGCTGAGCGCGCTGCTCCCGGTGGTGATGCTCGCCGGATGCAGCGATTGGCTCACTGGAAACAAGATCACGCAGAACCCCAACGCGCCTACCGTGGCGGGAAAGGACCCGTTGCTCGTCGCGATCCAGGTTGGGCAAACTGACTTCCAGACGGGCGACCTGGCCCGTCTCATGAGCGTCTGGATGCAGCAGATGGGAGGCAGTGACCGCCAGTACATTTCCTTTGCCCAGTACCAGTTCGATGAGGACGCGTTCGCTGGCGACTGGTCGCTGATCTACACCGGCGGCGGTCTCATTGATGAGCGGGCACTCGAGAAGCAGTCCCTGGCGTCCGGCGACTCCACGTACGCGGGCATCGCCAAGGTCTGGGAAGCACTCACCATCGGCACGGCCGCCGATCTCTGGGGCGCCATCCCATACTCCCAGGCCGTTGATACGATCGCCAAGCCGGATACGGATTCGCAGGAGATGGTGTATACGGAGGTACAGGCGGCGCTCGACTCGGCAATTGACTGGCTCAAGTGTGACCCGACCGTCGTGACCTCATGCGCCGGACCGTTCACCGGCGCGGACCTCTTCTACAACAACAACACGGCGGCCTGGCTCGAGCTGGCGCACACGCTCAAGGCGCGCTTCTACATGCACGTGGCGCCGCAGATGGGTGATGCGGCCTACACGGCCGCGCTGGCGCAGGCCGATTCCGGGATTTCGACGCCGGACAACGACTTCAAGTCGTACCAGAGCACCAATCCGAACGAGTGGAACCTCTGGTATCAGTTCATGGTCAACAACCGGTCGGGATACATCAGCGCCGGATCCTATCTGGTGAACCTCCTCAAGAGCACGAACGATCCGCGTCTCACGGCGTATTATTCCCTGAACAGCGCTGGACAGTTCGCGGGTGCGCCGGCCGGTGGCGCATCTGGAGACTACAGCTCCTTGAGCGATGCGCGGCTCGATCCGGGCTTCCGGCAGCCAATCGTCACATACGCCGAGAACCAGTTGATCAAGGCGGAAGCAGCGCTGCGTTTGGGTCAGGCAGGCATGGCGCTCACCGCCTTCAACGCCGAACGCATGTCCCAGGGCGTACCGCCCAAAGCCAGCGTGACGCTCAGCGACATCCTCACAGAGAAGTACATTGCGGATTTTCAGGAAATCGAGGCGTGGAATGATTACAAGCGCACCTGTCTTCCGGCGGTCCCGCTCTCGCCTGGCGGCGTGATCCCCGGGCGCCTGCTCTATCCACTCTCGACCGAGCGGAACGCCAACCCCAACATTCCGGCCCCCAGCGCACAGCCGCAGTTCAACTGGGATCAGACGACCTTCCCATGTCCGGGAC
>JBOHTE010000488.1:0-6571 GCA_050733555.1 Gemmatimonadaceae bacterium
ATCTACGACACGCTGCGATCGATGGCGCTCATCCATCAGTCCGGCGGCGGCACGGGCTTCTCGTTCTCGCGCCTGCGTCCCAAGGGCTCCATGGTACGTTCCACCACCGGCGTGGCATCGGGGCCCATCTCCTTCATGAAGCTCTACGACGCGTCCACAGACGCGGTGAAGCAGGGCGGCACGCGGCGCGGCGCGAACATGGGCATTCTGCGCGTGGATCATCCGGACATCATGGACTTCATCACCTGCAAGGAGGATCTCACGCAGGTGGTGAATTTCAACATCTCCGTGGCGGTGACGGCGGCGTTCATGGAGGCGGTGAAGGCGGGCACGAGCTACGATCTGGTGGACCCGCACGACGGACACGTCGCGGGGCATCTCGAGGCGCGTGCAGTGTGGGAGAAGATGATCGACGGCGCGTGGCGCACCGGTGAGCCCGGCGTGTTCTTCATTGACGAGGCGAACCGCTACAACCCGGTACCGAGGCTCGGCGCGTACGAGGCGACGAATCCCTGTGTCATTGGTTCGACGCGACTCGCGACGGACCGCGGCCTGCTCACCATGGCGGAGCTGCAGCGCGACATCACCGAGATTCGCGTGGTGACGGACGATCGCGTGCCGGCGGTGCGCGAAATGGTGGCGGGTGGCGGAGTGGGTCTGCGGATGAAGCGTGGCACCACGCTGCGTCATGCGGTGCCCGTGTTCCGCACCCGCGAGAACGCGCCGGTGTATCGGATGGAGACGGCGCACGGCTACACGGTGACGGCCACGGACAACCACAAGTTCTTCACGCCGACCGGGCTGGTGGAACTCAAGGATCTCAAGCCGGGCGACGAGATCCTGCTGCAGTCGGGCGAAGGTGCGTGGAGCACGGACTACGCACTCCCGGCGTTCGAGCCAACCGACAAGTTGAAGGCGCGGGTGGAGCGCGGTGAGGCGCATCTGCCCACGCACTGGTCACGCGAGCTGGGGCAGTTGCTGGGGTGGATCGTTGGCGACGGCTGGACCAGCGAGGACACGCCCGTGGGACGCACTGTTCCCAACCATGCCGTCGGGATGCTGTTCGGCGGCGATGAGCGCCCCCTCGCGTCACTCTTCCGTTCGCGCATGAAACACTGGACCGGACTCGAGGGCAATGTCGCCGAGCGTCCCGGTCGCGTCCAGCTCATGTACAAGTCCGCGATGTACTACTGGCTCCGCTCACTTGGCGTCAACGCACCGGGCGACGCGAAGTGTGTGCCGGAGAGCATCTGGCGCGCGCCGCGCGAAGCGGTGATCGGTTTTCTTCAGGGGCTCTTCACGGCCGACGGTACCGTCAACATGTCCGTGAAGCGGAAGAGCTGCTCGGTGCGCCTGGCCGCCAGCAACAGGCCGTTGCTCGAAGACGTGCAGCGGCTCCTGCTCAATTTCGGACTCGTCTCCCGCCTTGTGCTTCGTCGTGATGCGAGCCTGAAGGCCATGCCCGACGGGCACGGTGGCGAACGGACGTACGCCTGCAAGGCGCAGTACGAACTGATTCTCGACAAGACCAATCGCGACGGCTTCGTCCGCACGATCGGATTCCTCTCGCCCACCAAGCAGCAGAAAGCCGAGCGCTGGATTTCGCTGAAGGCGCGTACATCGAATCGCGAGCACTACGTCACGCGAATCGCGGCCATCGAGCCAGACGGTTCGGACGATGTGTACTGCACCACTGAATACCAGACGCACAGCATCGTCGTGAACGGCTGCGTCACGGCGCAGTGCGGTGAACAGCCCCTGCTGGCCTACGATGTCTGCAACCTCGGCAGCATCAACGTCGGCTACTACGTGAAGGACGGCGCGATGGACTGGGACGCGTTCCGGCGCGACATCCACCTGTCCACGCACCTCCTGGACAACATCATCGACGTCAACAGGTATCCGCTGGCCGAGATCGACGTGCTGTCCAAGCGCATCCGCCGCATTGGACTCGGCCTCATGGGCTTCGCCGACATGCTGGTTCGCATGGGAATCTCATACGATTCGCCCGAGGGCGTGGAGATGGGGCGCAAGGTGATGGAGTTCCTGGACGTGGAGGCCAAGACGGAGAGCCAGCGTCTGGCTGGCGCGCGCGGCCCGTTCCCCGAGTGGGCGCAGTCCATCTGGGGCCCCGACGAAACGTGCGCGCGCGACGCGAGCGGGGCGCGCGTGCGCCCCATGCAGATGCTCCGCAACTGCAACGTCACCACCATCGCGCCCACCGGCACCATCTCGATCATCGCCGGCTGCTCGTCGGGACTCGAGCCCTTGTTCGCCGTCGCCTTCATGCGCAACCAAGCAGGCGTGATGATGCCCGACGCGAACGAGGACTTCGTCGCCATCGCGAAGCGCGCGGGGTGGTACAGCTACGCGATCTTGGAGCGCATCGCCCGGGAGGGGCACATCGCGTTTCCGGAAGTGCCCGAGCGGTGGCAGCGCGTGTTCGTCACCGCCAACCAGATCGCCCCCGAATGGCACATCCGCATGCAGGCCGCCTTCCAGGAGCATTGCGACTCGGCCATCTCGAAGACCACGAACTTCGCGCACACTGCCTCGCGCGACGACGTGCGCACCATTTACGAGCTGGCGAACGAGCTGCACTGCAAGGGCGTGACCGTCTATCGCGACGGGTCGCGCGACAACCAGGTGCTGAGCACGGGCGCGACGGAACAGGCGGCGGCGGCGCGCGGCACGACTGGAGCGGCCGGCACGAGTGGCAGCAGCAGCGCCGGCGAGAGGAAGCGCGAGGCCGGTGCACTCGCCGGTGAGCTGGCGGAGTCGCACGTGGAGATCGAGCGACTCAAGAAGCTGCTGCACGATGTGGAGGCCGAGAATCTGCAGCGCAGAGCGAAGCGCAGCCGGCCGGACATGCTGCGCGGCACGACGCGTCGCATGGAGACGCCGCTCGGCACGATGTACGTGACCATCACGGAGGACGATCGCGGTCAGCCGTTCGAGGTGTTCATCACACTCGGCAAGGCCGGCGGCGCGGCCATGGCGGACGTGGAGGCGATGGGCCGGCTCATTTCGCTCTCACTGCGCAGCGGCATCCCGATCATGGAAGTGCACAAGCAACTGCGCGGCATCGCGAGCGACCGGCCCATCGGGCTCGGACCGAACAAGGTGCTGTCCGTGCCCGATGCCATTGGGATCGCGATCGAACAGTGGTGGCGGGACAAGCAGGGCGTGCAGCAGGAGCTCATCGCCGATCCGTCGGCGACGGCGGGGGGCGTACCGGCGCGCGAGCAGATCTCAGCCGGATTGCCGGGCGACGCCGCGCAGGGTCAGACGCAGATGGACTTTGATTCAGTGAACAACGGCGCGGCGTTCATGGGGACGTGTCCCGACTGCGGATCGCAGCTCGAGTATGCGGAAGGGTGCGTGAAGTGCCACGTGTGCGGGTTCAGTGAGTGCGGGTGAGGGAGACTCGAGCAACGGCGTCGCCGTGAGCCTGTCCGGGGCGCCGCAGCCACAGAGCGATTGGGGCGAGCGCACCGTGAAAGGGCTCACCTCGTGGCGCCGCGTGCGCGGCGCACGTCGGAATCATGAGTGACGTCTGGTCGCTGATTGAAGTGGAAGCGACGATCACCGACTACGTGTCGATGCTGACGCACGAGCTGCAGCACGAGCCATACAACAAGACCGAGCACCGACGCCGTCTCGCGCGCGTGCTGAATGGACGGTCTGACCCTGCGATCGAGCGGAAGCATCAGAACATCAGTAGGATCCTTATCGACCTGGGATATCCGTACATCGCTGGATACAAACCGCTCGCGAACTATCAGTTGCTCCTGCGAACTCAACTCGAGGAGCGAGTCGCTCTGGACAGGGCGCTCGCGACGCTTATAGAGCAAGCGGTGACGGCGCGCGTAGCCGATGTGCCCGAGCCTGCCGAAGACGTCTTTGTCGAACTCTCTCTTCGCATTGGACAACGGCGGATTCGCGAGCGCTCGCAACTGCCGGAGCGGCCGCGCATCGGCATCGACTATCTCGAGCGCGAAGCGCGAAACCACTCTCTTGGCCGGGCCGGCGAGGAGTTCGTGCTCGCGGTGGAGCATCGGCGACTCTGGGCGGCGGGCCATCGGCAACTCGCGGACAGAGTGGAGCACGTATCCCACACCCATGGTGACGGCCTGGGTTACGACATCCTCTCGTTCGAGGAGTCGGGATCCGAGCGCTTGATTGAGGTCAAGACTACGCGGTACGGGGAATGGACGCCGTTCTACGCGACGGCACGCGAGGTAAGTGTGTCTGAGCGCGAGGCGACACGTTTCCAGTTGTACCGGGTCTTTGCATTCGGCGAGCCTACTACGAGACTCTTCGCACTACGAGGCTCATTGCGGCTGGCGTGCCAGCTCGATCCGGTGCAATTTCGAGCGACGGTAGCATAGATCTTCGGCTCGCCCTCGCGGTTCGCACTGGCGTCTGATCGGGTCTCGAGGCCGATTGCGCAGCTGGCGCGACTTGGGGCACCTTGGCGGTGGCGTGACCCGCGCCTGGGTCTCGGGGACGCCGCAAGCGCGACTCTCGCTGCTGCCCGCCGCACATGAGCACGTGCTCGCGCTTGAGGACGGCAAGAATCGACTGCTCAGCGCCGTCACGGAGCTGTCGCAGGCGTTCGCCCTCGCGATACCAAACGAAGATGCACTCCGCATTCGCGACGATGTGGGCTTCTTTCAGGCAGTGCGGGCGGTGCTCGCCAAGGGCGTGCCCGGCGAGCGTCGGAGCGACGAGGAATTGGAGCACGCCATTCGGCAGATCGTCTCCAGAGCCGTCGTCTCGGATGGCGTGTTGGATATCTTTGCCGCGGCGGGACTGCAGAAGCCTGACATCTCGATTCTGTCGGACGAATTTCTGGCGGAGGTCCGCGGCATGCCCCAGCGCAATCTCGCAGTCGAGCTGTTGCGGAAGTTGCTCACAGGCGAGATCCGCACGCACATGCGGCGAAACGTCGTGCAGGCGCGCTCGTTCGCCGAGTTGCTGGAGCAGGCGATACGCAAGTATCAGAACAGGGCAATCGAGACCGCGCAGGTGATCGAGGAGCTGATCCAGCTCGCGAAGGACATGCGTGCCGCGGAAGCGCGTGGAGAGCGTCTCGGCCTCTCGGACGATGAGCTGGCGTTCTACGATGCGCTCGAAACCAACGACAGCGCGGTCAAGGTGCTGGGCGACGAGACGTTGAAGACGATCGCGCGGGAGCTCGTCGCCACCGTGCGGAAGAACGTCACGATAGACTGGACGGTGCGCGAAAACGTGCGCGCGCAGCTGCGCGTGTACGTGAAGCGGATCCTTCGCAAGTATGGCTATCCGCCTGACAAACAGGCGCAGGCCACGAGAACGGTCCTCGAGCAGGCGGAAGTGCTATCGGCAGAGTGGGCGCTGGAGGCGGCCTGATAAACGTTCAACACGCCAAGTGGCAGCGTCAAGCATCACCTACTTCTGTGGAGGCCTCCCGTACAATGACGACGAAAAGCGATTTTGGGGAGCGAACGATCAACGAGCTGTGCCTCATGTTTCGCAGTCATCAAATCAATTTGGAGCCGGGGTTTCAGCGTCAATCGGTCTGGACACTCGCGGACCGCCGCCGCCTGATTCAGTCAATCGTCGAGGCCTATCCCATTCCCTCCATCTTTCTCTACCAGCGTAGTCACAAGGGCCGACTCGTCTATGACGTGATAGACGGAAAGCAACGGCTCGAAACGATCTTCATGTTTCTTGAGCAGGCACGATTTCGGAGGTCCGGGTTTGAAGTCAGGCTACCGTTCGAGGATGACCTCGACTGGTTCACATGGCCGGAGCTCAAGAAACACCTTCCGGAGAGCCGCCACCAGCTTGAATCGTACAAGATCCAGACGGTGGAGGTTCAGGGTCAGCTTCCCAGCATCATTGACCTGTTTGTTCGCATCAACTCCACTGGCAAGTCCCTTACTTCAGGCGAAAAGCGGCACGCGCGATTCTACACGAGCCGCTTCCTGAAGGAGGCAGAACGTCTCGTCGCGAAAAATCAACGATACTTTCTTGAAAATCGGATTCTATCGCGCACGCAACTGGGGAGAATGAAGGGAACCGAGCTCGTGGCTGAGCTGCTCATGTCAATTCAACAGGGCGGCCCGATCAACAAGAAGACTGCATTGGACAGAGCCATTGGCAACGATAGCGTGAACGGCAACACACTGGCCCGGATACGCCGCGAATTCACTGGCACGCTCGGTGTGATCAAACGCATGCTTCCCGATCTGAGGCAGACGCGATTTCATAACATCGCCGATTTCTATTCTCTATTTCTGGTGCTCTGGCGGATGCGCCAGGATGGTCTCGTGCTGGCGGATCGCCGTCGAAACGCGATTGCATCGCGATTGTTGAAGCAGCTATCTGACAGGGTGGACGAACTCAGAACCCAACTTCGCGGAGCAAAGCCGGCTAAGCCATCGCAGCAGCTCTATGCACAGTATCTACTCACGGTACAAGGCGATACCGACAGCGCAGCCAACCGCCAACGTCGGGCCGAAGTGCTGCGCGGTTTGCTCACTTCGCTATTCGAATACAAGGACGACAAGAGAATGTTCTCGTC
>JBOHTE010000489.1:0-1082 GCA_050733555.1 Gemmatimonadaceae bacterium
TAGACCGTGCCGTTCGGCGCGGTCACTACCCCGTACGGGTACGCCTCCGTGGCCAGTCGCTGCACGACGCGCTGCGATGGCAGATCAATGACGGCCAGGGAGTCGTCGAGATTCTCGGCGGCATAGAGCATCCGTCCGTCGGGCGAGAGCGCGAGGCCCGCGGGATAGCGCCGGCCTGACTGACGCGCGCGGCGCGGAGCCAGCACGATGCTGTCCGTGAGCGTTGCGCGGCCGTTCTGCCAGCGATACGCGTAGATCGCATCCTCATTGCCGCCGGACGCGTAGAGGGTGTGCCCGTCCGGCGCGAACACGAGTCCGAGAAACGCGGCGCGCTGCGGCAACGTTTGCGTTACGCGACCGGTCGCGCGCTCCACGATTTGCACGCCCTGTTCGCGCCAGCCGCTCATGAGGACGGCAACGAACGCGCTGTCGGGAGAAAACGCCATGGCGAGCGGCATCGACCCCAGTTCGACCGATGGCGCGGCCGGGTCCAGGCGGGCTCCGGTGGGAAGGCGCGTAATCGTTTGTGGGCCCTGCACGGCGCCAGTCGCGCCGACTCGGGAGGCGGGCGCGCGACACGCGGCGGCGGCCGCGGCGCAGAGCAAGATCGCGGCGCGACGCGCCATTCGCAGGCAGAGTGTCAATCGTTCATTCCGCTCGGAGCGCCTCCATGGGATCAGTGCGTGCGGCGCGCCGCGCCGGTATCCAGCTCGCGAGCACCGCGACCAGAATGAGGACCACCGACACGACGATGAGTGTGACCGGATCGCTCGGCGCGACGCCATACAGCAGGGATCGTATGAAATGCGCTACGAGAGCAAAGAGCACAAGCCCCGCCACCATGCCCGCAAGGGTGAAGGTGAGTCCCTGCCGGGTGACCATGCGGCCAATCCGATCCGGCGTGGCGCCGAGGGCAATGCGCACACCAAGTTCCCGCGTGCGAAGACTTACGATGTAGGCAATCACGCCATACAGGCCGATGCTGCCGAGCAGCAAGGTGATGAGCGCGGCCACGCCAATGACCAGCATGGTGAAGGACAGGCGCGCCAGCGACCCGCGTACGAGCGCGCTCATGGGCGATA
>JBOHTE010000490.1:0-2856 GCA_050733555.1 Gemmatimonadaceae bacterium
CAACCCATCCACGCCAGGCGTCGCTCCACCGGCGGTCGCGTTCATGCGCGGGGACGAAATTCTCGGCTACCTGGGCACCATTCCCGTGAATTTCTGGAACGGCGAGACCGAAATCCCCAGTCACTGGTTGAAGGGATTCATGGTACTCCCCGAATACCAGAATGGCCCCGTCGGTGCTGCCGTGCTCAAGGAACTCCTGAAGCACGTCGAGCTGTCCGGGATCATGACCGTCGCCGTGCCCGCCCGCCGCCTGTTCTCATCCGTGGGCTATGCCGACTGCGGCGTCCTGCCGAACTACATCTCCACGATTCGTCCCGCCCGTATTGCGCGCAACCTGGATGTTGCCGCGCTGGGCCTCGGCCTGCCGAGTTGGCTCCAGCGTGGCACCGTCCTGTCGCAGCGGATGGGTGTCGCAACACTGGCTGGCCTGCTGATGGGCGTGGGCATCGCCGCGTGGCGCTTCGTCCGCGACGGCGCGTCGGAGCTGGACGTCGACATTGGTGGAGCGCTTCCGGCTGCTGACGCGTTGGATGGCCTCTGGCTGCGTAGTCGCGCGACGCTCAGGAGCGCGGCCGTGCGCAATGGCGCATTCCTCAACTGGCGATATGCCCCGGCCGCCGGGTCCACCTATGAGGCAGTCGCGGTTCGGGAGCGCGGAGCCGGCAAGCGACTCGTTGCCATCGCCCTGGTCCGGCGTCCCAATGAAGTAACGGACCCAAGGCTCAAGGGAATCAAGGTCGCGACGTTGTCGGACATCCTCTTCCCAACGGACCAGCCCGCGGCTGGCGTGGCGGCGATTTCGGGGGCAGAGCGGATTGCCCGGCGCATGGGCGCTGACGCGCTTGTCTGCGCCGCATCGCATCCGGTCCTTGGAGCCGCGTTGCGCCAGAGAGCCGCCTTCAGGATTCCCGGGAACGTGCACCTCATGATCCGCAACATCGACGGAACGCCACTCCTGCCAACGGATCGCGAATCATGGTGGGCGACCCGAGGTGACGCGAGCTCGGACGAGGTGTTTTGACCCGACCACACTCGCGTCAGTTCGACTTTCCGGACGGGAAGCGTTTCGCGTTCACGATTCTGGATGACGCCGATGTCGGCAACGTCGCCAACCTGTCGCCGGTGTACGATCTGCTGGAGCGACTCGGCATGCGGACGACGAAGACCGTCTGGCCGGTCGCGTGCCCCGAGGGGAGTCGCGACTATGGAAGTTCGCAAACCCTGGACGACGCGGATTATCGCCGCTTCGTTCTGGATCTCGCGCGACGCGGCTTCGAAATCACGTGGCACGGTGCAACGATGGAATCGAGTACGCGGGACCGAACCCTTCGCGCGCTCGATCAGTATCGCGACGTGCTGGGTGATTTCCCGCGGATCCACGTCAACCATGCCATGAACAGGGAGAACATGTATTGGGGCAGCGGGCGACTCGACTCCCCGCTGCTGCGCATGCTCCTTCGCCCGGTTGCCGGACACGCCGCGGACCGGTATGCCGGACACCGGGAGGGTTCGCCGTACTGGTGGGGTGATCGGTGCGCCGAGCATTTCACGTATGCGCGGAATCTCACGACGAACGACATTGACACGGCCCGGTTCAACCCGTCCATGCCGTATCGTGACGTGAAGCGCCCCCTGGTACCGTGGTGGTTCTCTGCGTCCGACGCAGACGACGTGGATGAGTTCAACGCGCTCCTGCACCCGCGCAATCAGGACCGGCTCGAACGCGACGGCGGCTTTTGCATCGTGGCCACGCACCTCGGGAAGCGGTTCGCGCGTGGTGATACCGTCCACCCCGCTACCCGGGAGCTGCTCCGCGAGCTTGCGCAGAGGAATGGCTGGTTCACGACGGTCGGAGAGCTGCTCGATCATCTGCGCGCTCGGCGCGAGATGGGCGCCACGAATGGCTCCTTGCCTGCGGCTGAATGGCGTCGAATGCAGTGGCGCTGGAGCCTTGACCGGACCGTCCACAAATTGCGCCGTCATGGATAGCCCACCCGAGAGCGACCGAATACTGTCAAAGCACCCTCGCACCCCGTAGAGTTCACGCCATGGATAGCAACGCTGCAGAAAAGCTGCAGGAGGTATTTCGCGCGGTCTTCGAGCTTCCTCCGGACGCCGATGTCACACGCCTTCGGCAAATGACAACCGCTGGGTGGGATTCACTCGCCCACGTGGCGTTGGTGACCGCCATCGAGAGTGAGTTCGGGTTGACACTGGAGGTGGGTGAGCAGTTGGAACTCACCAGCTATAACGCGGCCTCGGTTCTGCTCGAGGGCCGCCTGGCGTGACAGCGCGCGCGACGTTCGATGTCGAGGTGACAGCGCACGACGCCATTGCCTTCGCCACGCTTTCCGGAGACTGGAATCCACTGCATACCGATCCACGGCACGCAGCGGACACGGCGTACCGGCGACCCGTGTTGCACGGAGCGTTCTCTGCCGGACTGCTGTCGCGGATGGCTGGAATGCATCTGCCGGGAAAGGACTGCCTGTTGCACGGGATGCGTCTCCGTTTCGTGGCGCCGATCATCCCGCCAGTCACGCTCACGGTGTCCGGCGCGGTGACTGCGGACAGCGGCCAGCTTGGACGCGTCGAGGTGACGATCTCGGACTCGCGCACCAATGCGCGGTACGTCGACGGCAGCTATGAATTCAGCCATCACGAAGTCGAACGCACCGGGACCGTCCCGGCTCCGTCGATGGAAGCGTCGCCGGAGGGCGACACTCCAGCAGTGATCGTCACCGGCGCCACCGGGGGACTTGGGCGAACCGTGCTGCAGCAGCTTGGCGCGCGCGGTCTCGGCACATCACGGACGGCGCAACCTGGGCTCATCGAAGTGCCGGATCTCGAGATGAT
>JBOHTE010000491.1:0-5006 GCA_050733555.1 Gemmatimonadaceae bacterium
CGTGAGCGCGAACGGCTTGAACCACTGGCCGGCGACGCCGTACATGAACGCCACCGGTACGAACACCGCCACGATCGAAAACGTGGTGGCGGCGACGGCGAAGCCGATCTCGTCGGTCCCTTCGTGCGATGCCTCGACGTGGTTCTTTCCCATCTCGATGTGGCGCACGATGTTCTCGCGCACCACGATGGCGTCGTCAATGAGGATGCCGATCGCGAGGGAGAGGCCGAGCAGTGACATGGTGTTGAGCGTGAAGCCGAACACCCAGACGGCGATGAAGGACGCGAGCACGCTGACGGGCAGCGCGAGTCCCGTGATCACGGTGGAGCGCCAGGAATTGAGGAACATGAAGACGACGAGCACCGTGAGCAGCGCGCCTTCGATGAGCGCCTCCTCGACGTTCGTCACGGCGTGCGACACGCGCTCGCCCGCATTCTGCACCACCTCCAGCTTCACGCCGGCGGGCAGCGTCTTCTCGATCACGGCAACGCGGTCGAGGATGTCTGCGCTCACGCGCGTGGTGCTGTAGCCCTTGGACTTCTTGATGTCGATGCCCACGGCGTCCTTGCCGTTGAAGATCGCGCTGGTGCGCGCCTCCTCGGTGCCATCGAAGACGTCGGCCACCTGTCCCAGCCGGATCACCTGGCCGTTGCGCTGCGCCAGGACGAGATTCGCGAAGTCCTGCGCGTCGTCCAGTCGTCCCTTGAGACGAATGGCCTGCTCTTCCAGCGCACCGTTGAGCCGGCCCACTGGAGCCGCCAGGTTCTGCTGTCCCACCGCCTGCACCACCTCCGCCACGCTCACACCGTTCGCCTGCAGATCGGCCGGCCGCACCTGCACCGTCATCTCGCGCTTGATTCCGCCCACCACGCTCACATCGCCCACACCGGGCACGGATCGCAGGTCGCGGACGATGCCAGGATCGGCAATGCGCGTCAGCGTGGCGGGCGACACCGTGGTGGACGTCAGCGTGAGCGACAGCACCGGCAGCTCGCCGGGATCGAGCCGGCTCAGCACCGGCTCCTTCATCTCCTCCGGCAGATCCTCGCGCTTGGTGGAAATCGCATCACGAATGTCCTGCGACGCCTGCTGGATGTCCTTCTCGAAGTCGAAGGTCACGATGAATTGCGCCAGACCATCCGTGGATGTCGACGTGGTCTTCCCCCAATCGATGCCGCTGATGGTGGAGAAGGAATCCTCGATCGGGTCCACGATCTCGCGCTCGACCACATCCGGCGACGCGCCAGGGTACGAGATCGTGACGGCAATCACCGGCTGCTGGACGTCGGGGAATTCATCCGTCTGCAGCCGGAGGAGTGCCGCGATGCCAAACGCCACGAGCGCCACCATGACGGTGATCGTGACGACGGGGCGTTTGATGGCGAAGTCGCTGATGAACACGGTTCAGGGGCGGAAGCTGGTAG
Source organism: Gemmatimonadaceae bacterium (assembly GCA_050733555.1). Lineage (GTDB taxonomy): Bacteria > Gemmatimonadota > Gemmatimonadetes > Gemmatimonadales > Gemmatimonadaceae > JADGGM01. Next base: position 1,425 of record JBOHTE010000491.1, read on the forward strand.
CTGGTAGCTGGTTGAGTGCGGAAGCAGGGCGTTTGAGCTCGGGCGTCACTCGACCGTCGCCCGGGCCACGCGCACCGGGGTGCCGGGGGTGATGGCCTGGGCGGCGCCAAGGAGGACGGTGTCGCCGGCGGCCAGACCCGCGAGAATTTCGATGTTGCCGGATGCTGCATCGCGAAGACCGAGGCGGACCACGGCGCTCTCGGTTCTGCCGCGGTGCAGACGCAGGACCATCGGGCTGACGCCGCGTTGATCCACGGCCGACATGGGCACCTGCAGGGTGCGGCGCGTGTCGCTCGCAATGCTCCCCTGCGCGAACAGCCCGGCCACGAGCGCGCTCCGGTCATTGGGGATGGATACCGACACGCGCACCTGGCGCGTTGCCGGATCGGCCGCCGGATTGACGCGGTCCACGCGTCCGTCGAAGACGCGATCGGGATAGCCATTCACCGAGAAGCGCACGGGCGCGCCCACGCGCACGGACGCGATCTGCTCGGCGGGCACCGATGCGTCGAGTCGCATGCTCGTCGGGTCCACTACCGTGACGAGGGCGGCGCCGGGCTGCACGACGTCACCCGCATTCACCGGCCGCTCGCTGACCACGCCGGTGAACGGCGCGCGAATCTGCGTCTTGTCCACCTGCTCGCGCGCCGCGGTCAGACGGGCCTGCGCATCCGCACTCTGTGCCTGCGCGGCCGCTAGCGCTCGCTGGGCCGCTTCCAGGTCGCGTTGCGCGATCGCGCCGGCCTTCTCGAGCGTGGTGGAACGCTCCAGGTCGCGGCGCGCGTTGTCCAGCGCGAGCCGCGCGGACCGGCTGGCCGACTGCGCGGAGAGGAGATTCTCGCGCAACGATGTGTCGTCTATCCGCGCGAGCAACTGGCCGCGCTTCACCGGCTGGCCGCGCTCGACCGGCGTCTCGACCACCGGCCCGGACACCTCCGCACGCAACGTCGCCGCGTGCTTCGCCTCGAGCGTGCCCGAGATCGCCGGTCCCACCCGCATCGTGGTCACGGATGCCACGGCGATGTTCTCACGACCGACGTCCACCGTCACCGGCGTGCGCGGATCGGCGCTGGCTGATTGCTTCGTGCATGCTGCAGTCGCCCCCGCCATGGCGGCGGCAAGCATCAGGACCGCGCCGCGCCACCGGGGCGTGCGGGCTGGTGTGCGCGCTGATCTCCAACTCATGGTGTGACTCCTGACCGACTGGCGTTCACGATGCCACCGGCCTGTGGTTGGGGCTGCGGCGCGGGCGTCGTGGGTGCCGGCTGCATGACGGACTGCGACGCGGCGGCCGGTGTGGTCACGGTGGAACTCGCCAGCGGCAGGTCGCGGAGCAGCGCCACGCGCACGCGCGCCACCTGCAGATCACGCGATGCCTGGGCCCGATTCGCTTGCGCCTGCTGCAGCAGGATGCGGGAATCGCTCAACTCGGTCTGCGTGGAGATGCCCTCGTGATAGCGAACCTCGGCAATGGAGTACGCCTTCACCGCCTGTTCCACGGTCCCCGTGCTGGCCGCATACTGCGCGCGCGCGGCGGTCAGCCGTGCATACGCGTCCCGCGACTCAATACCAGCCATGTCGCGTGTCTGTTTCAATCGCGCTTCCGCTTCGCGCGCGTTGCCCTCGGCAACCAGCTCATCGCCGCGAATGGAGCCGCCGGTGAACAGGGGAACCTGGATGGCGCCGGTAATGGTCCAGTTGGTGCGGAACTGTCCCCAGTCCGGCACTCCGTCCGGCGGGAAGGCTACGCGGCCGTACGCGGAGGAGAGCGTCAGCGTCGGGATGCGCTGCGCGTGGGCGACGGTCACGGCGTTCTGCTGCGCGATGAGATTCTGCGCGGCCTGCCGGACGGGCGCGCGATCCGCGGTCACGGTGTCCGGCGCGGACGTGAAGAGCGACGCCAGCCGCGCCGATGGAGCGCTGGTGGTATCGTCCAGACTCGTGGTGAGATCCAGCCGCGCGTCAAGCGGCACATTGAGCTGCTGCTTGAGTCGCAGATACGCGAGATCGCGATCGGCGCGGCGCTGGATGACGACGGGCACCTGGTTGTCGCGTGTCACCTGGGCCCGCAGGAGATCGAACTCCGGCTGATTGCCAACCTGCCGGGCGAGCCGGGTCTGAGCCAGTGTCGTGTCCGCCTGGGAGAGCGTGGCTTCGGCGATCGTGACGATGCGGTCACTGAGGATAGCGTCGTAGTACGCCTGGGTCACGTCGAGCAGGAGCTGGGCGTGCGCCGCGGTGAGACCGATGTCGGCGTTCTCGCGGCCGGCCGCCGCCTGACGATTCTGCGCGCGGATGCGGCCGCCCGCGAACAGATTCTGCGTGACCGAGAGTCCGAGATTGTACTGATTCGCGGCACCGAAACCGACCTGGCTGAAATCTCCGAAAATGTTCTGGCCGCCCGAACAGCCGAGCGCGTGCTCGAGCAGCCGGACCCGGTCCGCTACGGGGAGCGTGGTATCGGGCACGAAGCTGCTGCACTGCGCTGGACCCGATGTGGTATCCGACGCGCCGAACCCCTGGAACTGCGACCGGAGTGTCCGCGTATACGACGCGCTGCCGTAGAGCTGCGGGAAGTACTGACTGCGTGCCTTCTTCTGCTGGCCCTGGGCCCGTGTGACGCCGGCGCTGGCGATGGCGATGTCCGGGCTGGATGCCTCGGCCAGGCGAAAGGCGTCGTCGAGCGTGATGCTGCGAACGGAGTCGGCGGCGGCGGCGACCTGGGCGCGGGCGACCACCGGGAGCGCACCCAGCGTGAGAAGTACCGCGAAAGCTGCACCGGCGCCGCAGCGACGCGTGTTGTGGAGGACGAAGTCGTGATCAGGCATCGTGGCGCTCCGAGGGACCGCGCCGGTGCTGGCGCGATTTCGTGGCGACCGGCGCGGCAGCCGGCCGTGCGGACGAGGTGGCGGAAGGCGCGGCACCGATCGCCCGCAACATCAACTTCACGTAGTCGCCCATCGTGCTGTCGGCGTCCTTGTGATGCAGTTCGGGCATCAGGTCACGCACCATGGCTTCGGCGAAGAGTGCACCCAGGAGCATTGCGGCCGCCGAAGCGGCGTGGAACGGTGCACGGGCCATGCCGTGCTGGCGCAGACGCAGGAGATAGGCGTGGAGCTCCAGCAGACTGGCGCTGGGGCAGCTACGCGCGACGAACGAGGCACCCTCCGGGTGCTCGGCGATGTCGCCGAGGACCGTGCGGATGATGGCGCGGTGCTGATAGAGATGATCGAACTGGAGGCGACACCAGGCGCGAAGCTCGCGATCGGGGTGGCGCGGCTCCTCGGGGAGGCTGCCGAGAGTGGGCGGGCCGCCGCAGTCGAGGGCGGCCTGGATGAGGGCGTGCTTGGAGCCGAAGTGGCGGAAGAGGGTGATTTCGTTGACGCCGGCCTGCTGCGCGATGCGGCGCGTGGTGGCGCCGCGGTAGCCGGTTTCGGCGTAGACCTGCGCGGCGGCTTCGAGGAGTTTCTCGCGGACGTCCATGGGGAGGGGAAGGTAGCGGGCAGAAGGCAGAAAGCAAGTGCCTACTTACTACCTCGTGCCGAGGTCGCGCACGGCGCCCGACAGAAAGGGGTCGGACAC
>JBOHTE010000492.1:0-2137 GCA_050733555.1 Gemmatimonadaceae bacterium
TCGAGCTGCACGTCCGCGATACCAAGCGCGGTCAGGAGGAGATCACGCGCGAGATCCCGAACGTGGCGGAAGAGTCGCTCACGGATCTCGACGACCGCGGCATCATTCGCATCGGCGCGCACGTGAAGCCGGGCGACATTCTGGTCGGGAAAATCACGCCCAAGGGCGAGACGGAGCTGTCTCCCGAGGAGAAGCTGCTCACCGCCATCTTCGGCGAGAAGGCGAAGGATGTGAAGGACTCCTCGCTCAAGGTGCCGCCCGGCATGGAGGGCGTGGTCATTGACGTGAAGATCTTCTCGCGCATTGACGACAACGTGATCGAGCGGGACCGCGGCGAGCGGATTGGCGAGGTGCGCCGCCTCGAAGGTGAGGAGAAGCTGCGCGTGAACGACGCGCGCGATGTGGAGCTGGTCGATCTGCTCGAAGGGCAGACGGTGCAGCTCGCGCTCAAGTCCGGCACCGTGGAAGAGGCGCTGGAGTCGGGGAGCAGACTCACGCGCGAGGTCCTGGCTGAGCTGCGCCTCGCCTCGATCGACCTCAAGACCTTCCGCGTGGAGAATCGCAAGGTCAACGAACAGATCCGCGTGATCATCGATGCCGCCAACGAACAGAAGGCGCGCATCGAGGAGAAGGCGGAGGAACGGATCGACAAGATTCTCCAGCCGGATGAACTGCCCCCGGGCGTCATTCAGCTCGTGAAGGTCTATCTGGCGGAGAAGCGCAAGGTGTCGGTTGGCGACAAGATGGCCGGCCGTCACGGCAACAAGGGTATCGTCGCGCGCATCGTTCCCGAAGAGGACATGCCGTTCCTGCCCGACGGGCGTCCTGTGGACATCGTGCTCAACCCGCTGGGTGTGCCGAGCCGCATGAACATCGGCCAGATTCTGGAGACGCACCTCGGATGGACGGCCCGCATGCTGGGCTTCTATGCGAAGACGCCGGTGTTTCAGGGCGCGAACGAACGCGAGATCGGCATGCTGCTCAAACTCGCCGGAGTTCGGTGGAGCACGGGCGGACTGGCGCTGCACAGTGAGTCGCCGGCCATCACGCTGGCGGAGATTCGCGCGCTGCTCATCGATCTCAAGCCGTCGCGCGAGGAAGGTGAGGTGCACGTGAATCTCGGTGACGCCACGCTGAACGACCTGGCGGGGCGCGGCATGTCGCAGGAAACGCGCGACCTGTCTCACCGGGTGCGCGACTTCCTCACTGGTGCGGCCCGGGAGCTGGCCGCGCGCGAGACGGAGGAAATCCAGTCCCAGGTGCAGCGGCATACCGCGCTCGCCGAGGATGAATCGGTCACGAAGGAGCAGCGGACGGAGTATCGTGCGACGCTGCGCCACCTGGAGAAGCTGGCCGATCGCGATCCGGCCGCCACGCTCGAGTCGCTCGAGCTGCCGGCACTGGCCCGCATGCTGGGGCCCAGGTCCGAGGCGGACGTGGACAAGGCCGCCACGGAGCTCATGCGGCTCGCCGGCCTCACGTCCGGGGGCAAGATATGGCTGCGCGATGGACGTACGGGCGAACAGTTCGGCAGTCCGGTGACCGTGGGTGAGATCTACATGCTCAAGCTCTCGCACCTCGTGGATGACAAGATCCACGCGCGGAGCATCGGGCCGTACTCGCTGGTCACGCAGCAGCCGCTGGCGGGCAAGGCCCAGTTCGGCGGTCAGCGGTTCGGAGAAATGGAAGTGTGGGCACTGGAGGCGTACGGCGCCGCACACACGCTGCAGGAGATTCTCACCGTCAAGTCGGACGATGTGAACGGACGCAGCCGGGTGTACGAAGCCATCGTCAAGGGACAGAACCTTCCAGAGCCAGGTATTCCGGAGTCGTTCAATGTGCTGGTGAAGGAGTTGCAGGCGCTCGGGATCTGGGTGAAGCTCGGATCCACCGACACTGACGGCATGAACGGCAACGGCAACGGAGAGGAGTAGGACATGATTGATTTTCGCAGCGTGCGCGAGCAGCGCGGCTCGGCGTTCGATTTCATCCAGGTCCGCATCGCGTCGCCCGAGGAGATCCGCGGACCGAAGGATCCCAAGGAGCGCGAGCGCCTGGAAATGCAGGGCCTCCGTTCGTGGTGGTCGTGGGGCGAGGTCACCAAACCTGAAACCATCAACTACCGCTCGTTCAAGCC
>JBOHTE010000493.1:0-1254 GCA_050733555.1 Gemmatimonadaceae bacterium
AGTACCGAGGGTCCGCGGCGCTCCCCCGCGCGGGTATCCGGCATAACCCCTGACTTCCAGTTACCGGCTATTCGTACCTCAACGCCTGCATCGGATCCACCCGCGATGCCTTGAGCGCCGGGACATACCCCGCCGCGAATGCTACCACGGAGAGCGCGACGGCGGCAATGAGCATCACCACCGGGTCATGTCCCTTCACCTCGAACAGCAGCGATTGAGCGGTTCGGCCCAGCGCCAGCGCACCGGCGATCCCGATGAGACCTCCTATCAGTGTCATGATTCCCACGTGCACCAGCACCATCCGTCGCACCCGCGCGCTGTCAGCGCCAAGAGCCATGCGAATGCCAATCTCATTGGTCCGCTGCGCCACGGAGTAGGCGAGCACGCCGTACAGTCCGATCGCCGCGAGCAGCGTGGCCAGCACCGCGAAAGCGGCCGAGAGCGTGCTGATCATCCGGTCGAGAAAGACGTTCTCGCGCACCTGCTGCGGCATCGTCTTCAGATTCTCCACCGGCAGATTGGGATCGATCTGCTTGACGACGCTTGGGATCGCGCGCATCAGCTGGTCCGTACCGCTCGCCGAGCGCACATAGAAATTGAGCGAGCCCATGGTGGTATCCTGCTGGTACGGATAGAAGAACACCGGCGGAACTGCCTTCTTCACATCGCTGTACTTGGAGTCGCGCACCAGACCGACGATCTCGACGTTGAGCGAGTCGTTCCCGCCATCGCCCATGTGCTTCCCCACGGCATTCCGCCCCAGATTGAACTTCTTCGCGAACGCCTCGTTCACGACGGCCACCTTGGGCGAGCCCGCGCCATCTGCCGCCGTGAATTCGCGACCTGAAAGCAGCGAGACGCCGAGGGTGTGGAAGTAACCCGGACCCACTTCGTTGTACCGCGCGTTCGCATCAGTATCCGGGCCCTTCCTGAAGCCCTCCACGGAAACATCATTCCCCCAGTTGCTCCCGGCGAGCAGTGGCACCATGGCGGCCGTCACTCCCGTGACTCCGGGAATCGCCGCGAGCTGCTCCTGCACGCGGCTGAAGAGCACCGCGGAGCGCGCCGGCGTGTAGCCGTTGAGCTGCGGCTCCAGCCCGAACGTCACCATGTCGTCGATCCTAACTCCCAGGTCCACGCGACTCACGTTGCGCAGGCTCTCCACGAACAGCCCCGCCGAGATGAGCAGCGCCATGGAGAGCGCGATTTGCGCCGTGACGAGTGAGGTCCGGAAGCGCGCCGCGGCGCGCGCGC
>JBOHTE010000494.1:0-3582 GCA_050733555.1 Gemmatimonadaceae bacterium
GCGACCGGCTTCCACCTCAAACACCCGACGTTATAGGGGCAGCCCCAGGGGCAGCCCCATGGGCTGCCCCTGGGGCTGCCCCTTCGGAGCGAAACGATGTCACACGCCACGATTCAGCTTGACACGCAGGATGGCCGCTGTCCCACACACATCTTCCGCCCCGACAGCGACGGGCCGTGGCCTGGCGTGCTCTTCTACATGGACGGGATCGGCATCCGGCCGGCGCTCTTCGAGATGGGCGAGCGCATGGCGAGCGCGGGCTATGTCGTGATGCTGCCCGACCTGTTCTACCGCATCGGCCCCACGTCATTCAACGCGAAAACACTCTTCACCGACCCGGCCTCGCGCGAATACTTCATGAAGCACGTGCGGCCCTCGGCGAGCATCGCGAACATCATGCGTGACACGAGCGCGTTCCTCGCGCACCTTGCCGAGCTGCCCGATGTGCGTGCGGGGAAGGTCGGCGTCACCGGCTACTGTCTGGGCGGGCAGATGTCGTTTGCCGCCTCGGGCCACTTCCCCGACCACGTGGCGGCCGCGGCATCGTATCACCCGAGCGGCCTCGCCACCGATCAACCTGACAGCCCGCATCTGCTCGCGCCGCGCATCACGGCGCGCGTCTATGTGGGCGGCGCGAAGGAGGACAACGGGTTCGACGACGGGCAGAAGGCGCGGCTCGATCGGGCACTCACGGATGCCGGCGTCGTGCACACCATCGAGACGTACAACGCACGGCATGGCTGGGTGCCGTCGGACACGCCGGTGCACGATCCCGTGGAAGCCGAGCGGCACTGGAGGACCCTGTTCGATCTGTTCGGCGACACGCTCGCCCCCGCATTTCCGTAGCTCCCCCACAACAGAACCCGTCATGATTCGTTCGACCCTACTTCGCGTCGTCCTTCTTCTCTTCGCAATTCCCACGCTCGCCGGTGCACAGAGTACCGCGTCGTACGATGTGATCATCCGGCACGGCCACATCATCGATGGTACCGGCTCGCCGTGGTACGAGGGCGACGTGGGTGTGCGTGACGGTCACATCGCCGCGATCGGCGACCTGTCCCACGCCACAGCGAAGCAGTCCATTGATGCCCATGGAATGGTGATCGCACCCGGCTTCGTCGACATGCTCGGCCAGTCCGAGCTCACGGTGCTCGTGGATCCGCGCTTGCCGTCCAAGATCTTCCAGGGCATCACCACGGAGATCACCGGCGAGGGTGAGTCCGTGGCACCGCTCGACAGCGCGATGCTCGCCGAGGATGCGCCCACGTACAAACACTATGGCATCACGGCAAACTGGCGCACGCTCAGCGAATACTTCGCGCGCCTCGAGAAGCAGGGGATCGGCATCAACATCGGGACGTACGTCGGCGCCGCGTCGGTGCGCGAGATGGTGCTCGGCTACGGCGACCGTACGCCAACGGCGGCGGAGCTGCGTCGCATGCAGGATCTGGTCGCGCAGGCGATGCGCCAAGGAGCACTCGGCGTGTCCACCGCGCTGCAGTATCCGCCGGCGCCGTACGCGAAGACCGACGAGCTGATCGCGCTCGCAGCCACGGCGTCACACTATGGCGGCATCTACGCCACGCACATGCGGAGCGAGGGCGAGACCGAGATGGCCGCGCTCGATGAGACGTTCCGCATCGCGCGCGAGGCGCACATTCCCGTCGAGATCTTTCACCTCAAGAGTGCGGGCAAGGCCAACTGGGGAAAGATGCCGCAGGTGGTCGCGCGCATCGACTCGGCGCGGCGCAACGGGCTCGACATCGCCGCGGATACGTACGCGTACACTGCGTGGGAGAACGGCATGTCCGCCTTCGTGCCACCATGGGCCCACGACGGCGGGACGGCGAAGCTCGTCACACGACTGAAGGATTCCGCCATGCGCGCGCGCATCCGCAAGGACATGCTCACGCCATCCACCACGTGGGACAACGAATGGCAGGAGATTCCCGGTCCGCACGCCGTGCTCATCACCGCCGTGGACAATCCCGCGCTGCTGCCCATTCAGGGGAAGCGTCTCGATGAGATTGCCGCGATGTGGCACAAGGACGCGATCAACACGCTGTTCGACATCCTCGTCAAGGACGACGCGCAGACTTCCGTCGCGGTATTCGGCATGGCCGAGCCGGATGTGAAGCTCGCGCTGAAGCAGCCATGGGTGTCGGTGGACAACGACGCCTCCGGCACGTCACCCGAAGGAATCCTGGGGCAGGAGCATCCGCATCCGCGCGCCTATGCGACGTTCCCGCGCATCCTGCGCATGTACGTGCGCGAGGAGCATCTGCTCACGCTTCCCGATGCGATCCGGAAGTTCACCGCGCTGGCCGCGCAGCGGGAGCATCTCGCCGACCGCGGCGTGATCAAGCAGGGGATGTGGGCGGACCTCGTGGTGTTCGACCCTGACTCGATCACCGACAGGGCGACGTACGAGAAGCCGAACCAGCTCTCGGTGGGGATGCAGTGGGTGCTGGTGAACGGCGTGCCGGTGATCGCGGACGGGAAGATGACCGGGGCGCGGCCGGGGAAGGTGCTGTACGGGGCCGGGTATGTGGAGGAGCGGCGATAGCTGTTGCCACGAAGGCTAGCGGCCCGGGTGTGACGCATCGGGTGATGCGTCGTCCTCGTGTGGGGTGCGAGTGTGCCCCATATCGCCGCGCGGCTATCCGGGCCCCGCGATAATGGCAAACCCGCCGAAAGACGGGGACGCAAAGCTACGAGGCTACCGCACGTCGTGTGTGCACCGCGTGCCAGGCCAGTCGGGCCGCCGAACAGTCACCCGCAGGAGGTCGTATGCGTTCGACCCGGGCAGGACTCATCGTCGGTACACTCACTTCACTCGCGGCGCTCTCCCTTGCCGCCTGTGACACTCAAACCACCGCTCCCCCGGTCAGCGCCGCGCGCCAACCGAGTTTCTCGGTTGCCACGACCGGCAACGGCGCGCCGAGCGGTGCGCACTACAATCTCAACATCATCGGTGTTCCCAAGGGACTCTCAGCGAACTTCACCGGCGGCAACGGGGGCCGCATTTTCGTGAATCTGTTCGGCTCTACGACGATCGATCTCACAGAAGGGGACTACCAGGTGCTCGATGCGAATGGCACCGATGGTACGGCGGCGTTCCAGCTCCCGAATCCGGATGACGGCAGCGGCAATCTGGCGTACTCGGTGTGGGTGCGAGCGCTGGGCAAGCCGAATGGCAGCGCCACCATGGCGACGTGCTTCACGGAGCTTTCCACGGGCACGGTATGGTGCAACGCGGGCGATCTGAGCGTGAGTCTCAAGCGCGTGGCGGGCGGGCAGAAGTTCGTGAACGTCAGCAAACAACTGCTCCAGGTGTGCGCCAACGTGAGCACGGATCCCACCGTGACCACGCTGCAGCTGGTCCCGCTGTTCTCCGATCTTGGTACCGGATATTTCTGGGATTACGACAACACGGGTCTGAAGCTCGCGCAGATGCGCTTCTACCCGATCTCAACCACGCCTATTGGTGGCGACTGTACCAGAACGGCGAAGTAGTGCAGGTGGAGCTGTAGGACGACCGCCGTTTCGCGGATTGGGATTTCAATGGGGTCAGAGTCGATT
>JBOHTE010000495.1:0-3132 GCA_050733555.1 Gemmatimonadaceae bacterium
GTCCGACTCCGCGCTCGCGCGGGTCGTGCGAGCCGCTGCAACGGCCGATAGCGCGCGACTGCTGGCCGCGCGCGACTCCGCGGTGCGCGACTCCGCGCGTCGCGATTCACTGGCGCACGACACCACGCTCCATCTCTCAGCGGCGCGGCGCGCGAAACTCGCGTTCGCGCCCAGACCGCTGCCGCGCGCTGATACGTCGACGTGGGTCCACATCGTCGCCCGCCGGGCGCTCGCGCAGACGCCGCTTCCCGGTTCGCTCTTTCCCGGATGCCTCGTGGTGTCCTACTACGGGAACCCGCTCTCGAAGCGCATGGGCATTCTGGGCGAGGTGAATCCGGACAGCATGCTGGCTCGACTCAAGCGTCAGGCGGCGGAGTACCAGCGTGCCGACTCGACAGTGCACGTGCTGCCGGCGCTCGAGCTCATCGCCACCGTCGCGCAGGGAAGCCCCGGGCGCGACGGCAAGTATCGGCTGCGCATGCCGGATGCACTCGTCGCCAAGGTGGCCGGCTGGGCGCAACGCGAGGGCTTTCTCCTGATTCTCGACATCCAGGTGGGGCACAGCGACGTGTCGTCCGAGCTGAAGCCGCTCATTCCCTGGCTCCGCCAGCCGAACGTGCACCTGGCGCTCGACCCGGAATTCGCCATGAAGAATGGCAAGAAGCCGGGCACCGTGATCGGCACTCTGGATGCGGCGCAGGTGAATGTGGCCGTGGACACCCTTGCACGGCTCGTCACCGAGTATCAGCTCCCGCCGAAGATGCTCATCGTGCACCGCTTCACGCGACCCATGCTGACCAACCGCGCACAGATCACACTCGACCCGCGCGTGCAACTGGTGATCGACATGGATGGCTTCGGCGCTCCGCACCTCAAGCGGAGCTCGTACCAGCGCTACGTGGAAGCCGAAGCGGTGCAGTTCACCGGTTTCAAGCTGTTCTACAAGAATGACAAGCCGATCCTGACGCCGGAGCAGGTACTGGGCCTCACGCCACGGCCCGTGTTCATCATGTATCAGTAGCGAGGGCATCGGCGCCCTGCGCCCTCTTGCGGAAATGCACAGCGGGCGCAACTGTACGGCCTGCCTTTTTTCTGGTCGTGCGCGATGAGCGACATGAGACGTATGCTGCCGCTGCTGGCCGCAGCCGTATGTCTGGCATCCGCGAGCGCCGCTCCGCTCCGGGAGCATCCCGGTCGCGGACGCGCCTCGCGCCTCCACGTCGCACTCACGCAGCCGCCCGTGCTCGCGAACATGTCCCGGCTGCCTCATACGGTCGAGGTATCGATCACCGCGGCGCCGGCGCGCCTCTCGCTCGTTCCGGGCACCACGAGCGACGTGTTTGCGTACAACGGTCGCGTGCCGGGGCCGACGCTGGATGTGCACGAGGGCGACCATGTCATCGTGCACTTCCGCAATGCGCTTCCCGAGGCGACCACCGTGCACTGGCACGGGCTGCACATTCCCGCGAGCACCGATGGCAGTCCGCTGGATCCGGTGATGCCCGGGCAATGGCACGACTACGTGTTCGACATCGCGCCGGGCACCGCGGGCACCTACTGGTATCACCCGCACCCTGACCGCCGCGCGGGCTATCAGGTGGCGATGGGTCTCTTCGGCGCGATCATCGTCCGCTCGCCGGACGATCCCTTGCCGGCGTCGATTCCCGAAAAGTTGCTCATTCTCTCGGACAATCGCTTCCGCGCCGACGGCTCCATCGATTTTCCCGACTCGCAATCCGTGCAGGCGGAAATGGACGCCGAGAATGGGCGCGAGGGCAACGTGCTCTTCGTGAACGGACAACTTGCGCCCACCGTGGACATCCAGGCCGGGGAGATGCAGCGGTGGCGCATCATCAACGCGTCGGCCGCCCGGATCTATCGCCTCGCCATTCCCGGCCAGGAGATGCTGGAGTTGGGCCATGGCGCCGGTCTTCTTGGGAAGCCGATGCGGACGCGGGACATCCTGCTGGCCAATTCGCAGCGCGTGGAAGTGCTGGTGCGTGGCGCGGGTGCGCCGGGTAGCGCGGTGGCGCTGCAGACGCTGCCGTACGATCGGTACGATCCGCACACAAGGCCAGCCGACTGGAATGAAACGCACGACCTGCTGTCGCTGCGAGTCACCGGTGTCGCACGCGATTCGTCCGTGCGGGTGCCCGAGACCCTGCGTCCCGTGCCCGCGATCGATACCACGCGCGTGGCCGAGCACCGCGTGCTGGTGCTCACGCAGGGGATGATCAATGGGAAGATGATGGATCTCGCGCGGGTGGATTTCACGGGTCGCCTGCACACGACGGAAATCTGGGAGATCGAGAATCTGGTGGGGATGGATCACCCGTTCCATCTGCACGGCTTCCGCTTTCAGGTGCTCGACCGCGATGGCGTCCCCGAGCCGTTCCCCTACTGGCTGGATACGGTGAACGTGCCGCCGCATTCGTCGGTGCGCATCGTCGTGCGCTTCGAGGATTTCGCGGGCAAGTGGATGTACCACTGTCACATCCTGGATCACGAGGACATGGGGATGATGGGCATACTTCAACTCCAATGAGCGGGGAGATCATGAGAGAGACAGGAGCTGGTCGCTGGTCGCTGGTCCTGGCCGTTCTCGTCGTCCTGGCGGCGTTCGTCATGCCGCGCGTCGTGGCGACCCCCCGCGTGGCATTGGCCGCGACGCCTCGCGTATCATCAGCCGACGATCCGGTGGTACGCGGTCGCGCCATCGTCGTCACGAGTGCGTGCGGATACTGTCACGGTGGCGACGCCAATCCCGCATCACCCGACTGGCTGCAGGGGATGAAGACGCGCGAGACTGAATTCCTGATCGGTCCCTGCGCCATCACGCCCGGCGCGATGCCGTGCTTCCATACCCGGCCTCGCAATCTGACGCCCGACAATCTGACGGGGCTGGGGCGATTCAGCGAGCGGCAGATCTTCAACGCGCTCCGCTACGGGCTGCGTCCCGAGGACACGCCCGATGTCGAGATCACGTCGACGGCGCCCGGTGTCGGCAACTTTCCGGCGCACCCGCACTACCTCGCGCCTCCCATGCCGTGGCCCGCATGGCGGCAGATGCCGGACCAGGATCTGTGGGCCATCGCGGCGTACCTCAAGCGCGGACTCAAGCCGGTGCGGAAC
>JBOHTE010000496.1:0-1172 GCA_050733555.1 Gemmatimonadaceae bacterium
GCTCACGCGCGGCCCAACGATCGCAAGTGACGGCCGGGTCGCTGGATAGAACGATACCCTAGCGGGAAGGACATGCAAGAGGCGTGACGGGCGGGATGGATGCGGGACGGGGCCAGCTCAGGCGGTGCGCGCCCGAGACTGACCCCGGCATCCCAGTGGAGAGGCCACCGGGAGCGAACGGAATATCGCGCACGGCGGAGGATGACGCAATGAGCGTGATGTCCAGGATACACCAGCGGGTCCATGCGCTCGTCGAGGCGGGTGATCCCCGGAGCCCGACCGAGCTGACCGCCTTGATCGCGGAGGCCCTGGTGACGGGCGCGCTCCGCGCGGGCGCCATCGAGGTCTCGGCGGAGGCCGAGTTGATCGGGCGCGATGCGCGCGACGAGCTGGCGGAGGCATGGGAGCGGCTGATGGGGATGTCCGCGTGAGCCGGCCGCGGACGAGGGCTCGCGCTGAGGCGGCGAACGCCCACGAGGCGTGGATCGTCGCCGCCGATCTCGCGGCGCGCGTCGTCGCGGTGGAGCTGACGCACCGCGATGTGCTGGTGCTGCTGACGTTGGTCGAGGACCACGGGGCCACGCACACCGAGATGTACTTCTCGCTGCTCCAGCGCCTCCGCGCGGCCGAGGGGCTGCACGTGCGGCGCACGGCGCAGGCCCGCCGATTCAAGGAGATACTCGCGAAGAACCCCCGGCTCTCCTCACGCGAGGCGCGTGTCCAGGCCGGGCTCACCACAGGGGGGAACACCGCATGACACACGCAGCAGGCACGACACCATCCACGGCCGCCGGCGCGCCGGCGCCCGAGAGCTGGGAGGGGAGCTTTGCGGCGCTGGCGGCGCCGCTCCCCCGCGAGCGGATCGCGTGGCGGCAGGACGGGAAGGTGCGGAGCCGGGGCGACGGCACGTTCGCCGCGCGGTTCGTCTGCTACGTCGAGGCGGGCACGGTGCGGGAACGGCTCGATCGCGTGTTCCCGGGCGAGTGGTCGCTGGACCTGCAACCGCTCCCGCAGGTGACGACCGCCGACGCCGACGGCGTGGATAATAGCGGCGTGGCGTTCCTCGCGCGGCTCACCGTCGCCGGCGTCACGCGCACCGACGCCGGGCAGGGCCGGGACTGGAAGTCGGCCTCGACCGACGCCTTCAAGCGCGCGGCCGTGCGGTTCGGCAT
>JBOHTE010000497.1:0-3178 GCA_050733555.1 Gemmatimonadaceae bacterium
CACGTATCCCGAGAGATATACCGTCGCGGTGAACGCGACGAGCGAGATCAGCGTGGGACGCGTGGCCAGCGCGAGGAAGACGCCACCTGCCGTTGCGACCCCCTTGCCGCCGGATTTCCACCCGAGATACGGAGACCGTACGTGGCCGAGGATCGCGGCGACACCAAAGACCAGTGCCCAGTGTGCGGCCGCCGGACTCGCGATCCAGCGCGGCAGGAGCCACACGGGCACGGCGCCCTTGGCTGTATCGAACAGCAACACGGCCAACCCCGCCTTCCAGCCGAGCACACGAAAGACATTGGTCGCGCCGAGATTGCCGGAGCCATGCTCCCGCAGGTCGATGCCGCGCAACCAGCGTCCGGCCAGGTACGCAGCGGGAATACCACCGCACAGATAGGCGATGAGCAGTCCGAGCCACGGACTCATTCAGGCGGCCTTGCGCCGGAGCAGGATCCGGAGCGGATTCCCGGTGAATCCCCACGATTCGCGGAAGCCGTTGTGCAGGTAGCGTATGTAATGCTCCTCGACCAGCTCGGGATGATTTCCGAACACGGCAATCGCGGGCGGCGCCACCTCCACCTGTGTGGCGTAGAGCAGTCTGACCTCGCGTCCCGCCGCCTGGGGAGGCTGGCGCCGCGCGAGCAGTTCCTCGAGCCGCGCATTCACCTGCGCGGTAGAGACGCGCTTGCGGCGTTCGGTGTCCACGGCCATGAGCGCATCCAGCAGTTTGGTGATGCGCTGGCCAGTGCGTGCGGAGGTGAACAGAAACGGCACAAAGCGCAGGAACGGAGCCTTCTCTTCCGCGTCCTTCTCGAAGCGCGCCGCGCTGTTGGTTTCCTTCTCCACCAGGTCCCACTTGTTCACGACGACGATCAGCCCGCAGCCGCGTTCCCATGCGAGTGCGGCCACCTTGAGATCCTGATTCTCGAGACCGAGCACGGCGTCAATGACGAGCACGCTGATGTCGGCGCGCTCGATGGCGCGGCGCGTGCGCAGCGACGAATAGAACTCGATGCCTTCATCCACGCGTGCCTGGCGCCGCAACCCGGCGGTGTCGATGAAGACGAGCGTGCGACCGTGGTACTGCATTGGCGTGTCGATCGCATCGCGCGTCGTGCCGGCCTGCTCCGAGACGACGAGCCGCTCCTCGCCGAGCAGCCGGTTCACTATGGACGATTTTCCGACGTTGGGCCGCCCGATCACCGCCACGTGGAGCGCATCGGGAATTTCGGTGGGGCCCTCCGGGAATCGCTCCACGATCGCGTCGAGCAGGTCACCCGAATTCTTGCCATTCTGCGCCGAAACCGGCATCGGATCGCCCGCACCAAGCGCGTAGAAGTCGTAGTACTCCGTGGAACGCGGATCGTCCACCTTGTTCGCGACCAGCAGCCACGGTTTACGCGACCCGCGCAGCAACGTCACGACATTGGCGTCGCTCGGGTGTACGCCTTCGCGGGCGTCGGTCACGAGCAGGAGCAGATCCGCCTCGGCCACAGCCTGGAGGACCTGGCGGCGGATCTCGACGTCCATGGGCAAACTGGGATCGTCGGTCAGGCCACCCGTATCCACGAGCCAGAACGCGCGACCGTTCCACTCCGCGCGCGCGAAGTGACGGTCGCGCGTGGTGCCCGCCTCCTCGCTCACGATCGCGGCGTTGCCACCTACGATGCGATTGAAGAGCGCCGATTTTCCCACGTTCGGCCGGCCGACAATTGCCACGACGGGAACGGTCACGGCAGGGCACCGATCGGCAGAACGGGTTCCGCCTGGAGGACATCGATGAAGTCGTACGATGGGAAGATCGGCACCGGCAATTCGTTTCGGAGCGTCAGAAAGACCGCGTCATCGAGGAAGACGCCGTCCTCGTTGATCGTCTCGGCGGGAATGAGCGCGAGGTCGAGATCGTGGCGCGCAGCCAGCGCGCGCCGGATATCGTCGCCCACGAGCAGGCCCGCCGTCGTGGTCGTGGGACCGAAGAGCGAGTTGGCGGCAACAATCATCTCGAAGTGCGCGCCCGTCGCGCTCGTGAGCGCCGCGAGCAGTCCCTGCATGATTCCCTGCCCCATCGAGACGCCCGTGACCACACCGATCCGGCGGCCGTCGAGGCGCGGCACGTGTGCGATGCCCTCAGCGACTCGCCGGCGCAGATGCGCGACCGATCCGACCCCATTCTCGATCTGCGGAAAGTCCCCATAGTGATCCGCGCCAGGCAGCTCGCGTCCGGCCAGCAGATACAACTCATCGGAGCCGTACACCCAGCGATCACCGCGCTCCTGCAGCGCGCGTGATTCCCAGCGCTCCACGTCCGCGAGCAGTCGGCCCGCATGCTCCGCGTCCATGGACTGCCCCGTGTACAGATGCGAGAACTGCGTGAGCCCGACGGGGACGACCGCGACAGAGATCATCGCGTCGCCCAGGCTCCAGAGATCCGCGAATGACTGCTCGAGCACCGCGCCGTCATTGAGCCCCGGCACGATCACCATTTGGCCGTGAAACTGGATACCGCCCTCCGCCAGTCGCGTGAGCTGCTCCATGATGTTGGGCACGCGCGGATTGTTGAGGAGAATCCTGCGCGCCTCCCATGGCGTGGCGTGCACGGAGACGTAGAGCGGCGACAGCCGGTACTCCAGGATGCGCGCGATGTCGCGTTCCTTCACGTTCGAGAACGTCGCGAAGTTGCCGTACGCGAACGACAGCCGGTAGTCATCATCGCGAACGTACAGATTGCGCCGCAATCCGGCGGGAAGTCCTTCAATGAAACAGAACTCGCACCGGTTGGCGCAGCGTCGCACGCGCGGCGGCTCGAGCTCCACACCGAATGCATCCTCGCTGCTGCGCTCGACCTCGTAGATCACGGCTTCACCGTCCGGCAGCCGGGCTTCGATGACGAGCTCATCGTCCGCCGAGAGAAATTCCCAGTCGAGAAAATCGGCGAGCTCACGCCCGTTCACCGACGTCAGGTCAGTGAGCGGGACGATTCCAAGTTGCTCGGCGATGCCGCCGGGAAGCACGCGGCTGACGCGGACCATGACTCCAGAGGTGAGCGAGCGTCTCGCTGCCAGGGACAGCGAGTGCCGGCGTGAGGTGAGCGAAACGGACACGCGCCCCAAATGGGGCGCGTGAACCTCAAGGAAACTAGGAGATGACGCCGGTGAACGCAAGGCAGCATCACGACTTC
>JBOHTE010000498.1:0-1454 GCA_050733555.1 Gemmatimonadaceae bacterium
GTTCTGCCCTTCACCGCTCAGCGTGTTCGACGGACCGCACCAGGCGCTGTTGTCCTGCAGGCCGCCGCACAGGTAGTACGGCGTCCGGCTGTCGGCGGCGACCATGTAGAACTGACCAATGGGCAGATTGTTCAGAAAGCGCCAGCTCTTCCCCCGATCGGTACTCAGGAACACCCCGCCGTCGTTGCCCTGAATCATGCGCGAGGGATCCTGCGGATCGATCCAGAGCGTGTGATGATCGGGGTGGATGCGCGCATCGATCGCGCGTGCCGTCCTGCCGCCGTCGTCCGATTCCATGAGCTGAAAGGACGAGAAGTAGACCCGGCGATCGTCGTCCGGCGCCACGTTGATGAGCGAGAAGTAGAACGGGCGCACGTCGAGCGCGTGATTGTCGCTCACGGCGCTCCAGTGGAGCCCAAGGTCATGCGAATCCCAGAGCAGTCCCGTTTTCGCTTCGATGAGCGCGTAGACGTGCGTGGGGCTGCTGGGCGAGATGTCGAGCGCGATGCGCCCGTAGGGACCATCGGGCAGCCCCGTGGTGAGCCGGCTCCACGAGTCCCCGCCGTCCGTCGAGCGATAGATCCCGCTGCCCTTGCCGCCGTTGTCGAGCTCCCATGGAAAGCGCCGAACCTGCCACATGGCCGCGAACAGCACGCCAGGATTGCCGGGCTGCATGACGATATCCGCGGCGCCCGTGGTGTCATTCACGAACAGCACCTTCTTCCAGCTCCTGCCGCCATCGTCCGTGCGGTACACACCGCGGTCAGGTGTGGGCTTCCACGCGTTGCCGAGCACGGCGACGAACACGCGGTCCGAATTGTGGGGGTCCACGACGATGCGCGAGATCTGACCGGCACTGGCCAGCCCCATGAAGCGCCACGACGCACCGGCATCGGCGGACAGATAGATGCCGTGACCGGTGATGACGTCATTGCGGATGTTCGCCTCGCCGGTGCCGACCCACACCAGATTGGGATTGGACGGTGAGAGCCCGATGGCGCCTATGGAGGCCACCGGTTCACGCGCGAACACGTCCTTCCATGTCATGCCGCCGTCGGCGGTCTTCCACACGCCACCGGCTGCCGCGGCCACGTAGTAGGTATCAGGTTCGCCCGCGATGCCCACGACCTGACTGACGCGGCCGCCGGCGACGGAAGGACCGATGTCCCGGAAGATCGCGGCGCCCGTGGTGTCCCGGCCGCTGTCCGGGGATACCGCCTGAAACGCGAAAGCGCGTTGCGGTGTCGCTGCCGCTGCAGCCGCTGCGGCCGCCGTGGTCACGACCGTGCTCAGCACAACACGCACAACGCGCCCTGTGCGCACACGACTCATTACTTGCTCTCCGCTCTGGATGTCCACGGAAACTGCTACGCCAATGGAACAAGTCCGTTGCGGATTGGCAAGGCGCCCTGCGGGAAGCGGCGCGCTTCGCGCGCCTGCGGGAAGCGCCAGCC
>JBOHTE010000499.1:0-3937 GCA_050733555.1 Gemmatimonadaceae bacterium
TCCTCCAAAAACGCGGAGACGGTATATCTCGGACGCTGCCTCACCTGCTCAAACATGCGTCCGACGTACACGCCGACCACACCGAGCCCGATGAGCAGCACTCCGATGAGGAAGAAGGCGATGCCGAAGAGCGTGAACACGCCCTGGACCTCGGATCCGACCACGAGGCGCCGCACCGCCAGCACGACGACAAAGAAGAAGGACACCAGGGCCAGCGCCATCCCGGCCATGGTGAAGAACTGCAGCGGCGCCACCGAGAAGCCGGTCATGAGATCGAAGTTGAGCCGGATGAGCCGGTAGAGCGAATACTTGGACGCCCCTGCGGCGCGTTCCGCATGTGCAACGCGCACTTCGGCCGGCCGGCGCGAGAACGTCTGCGCGAGTGCGGGGATGAACGTGGAATATTCCTCGCAGCGGTTGATGAGATCCACGATCTCGCGCGAGTATGCCCGCAGCATGCAGCCGTAATCGGTCATGCGAATGCCCGTGATGGCCACGGTCACCCGGTTCACGAGCCAGGATGCCGCGCGCCGGAAGAGCGAATCCCGGCGCGTCTGGCGCACGCCGCCCACCACGTCGAACCCCTGGTCCACGAGCGCGATGAGCTTGGGAATCTCCTCAGGCGGGTTCTGCAGGTCGGCGTCGAGTGTGACGACCACATCGCCCGTCGTGATGGCGAATCCCGCGAGAATGGCTGGATGCTGGCCGAAATTGCGCGACAGCTCCACGACGCGGAGCTCGCGCGGGAAATCCTCGACGTACGCCCGGAGCAGTTCGAGTGAACGATCGCGACTGCCATCGTCCACGAAGATCGCCTCGAAGGGGCGCGCCAGGCCGCGCAACACCGCCAGCAAACGTGGCACGAGTACCGGGAGGTTCGCTTCCTCGTTGAAGACCGGGATGACCACCGAGATCCTGCCCTGCTCCGCGACGCTCATCGGGCGTACCTCGCACAGATGTCGCGCACGGCCTCGATGACGTCAGTCTGATCGTCCGCGGTCATGTCGGGAAAGAGCGGCAGGGAGACAATCCGTTCGGACACGAAGTGCGCATCCGGAAAGTCCTCTGGCTGCCAGCCGAAGCGGTCGCGATAGTAGGAAAATTCATGGGCGGCGGAATAGTGGAGGCCGCAGCCGATGTTCCGCGCCTTGAGCTCGCGCATGAAGGCGTCGCGGTCAATGGTGAGCGCGTCGACGTTGACGAGTGGCGTGTAGAGGTGCCACGCGTGGCGTGCGGGATACGGCACCGGCTCGGGCAGCAGCAGCGCGTCCAGGTCGCGATAGGCATCCTGATAGCGCAGCGCGATCCGGCGGCGCGCCTCGATGAACCCATCCAGACGGGGCAGCTGGTGCAGACCGAGCGCCGCCTGGATGTCCATCATGTTGTACTTGAAACCGGGGAGCGCGATGTCGTAGCGCGGCGATCCCGCCTTGTCGAAGCGCTTCCAGGCGTTGCGGTCCATTCCATGAAACTTGAGCAGCGCGGCGTACTCGGCGATCGCATCATCGTGCGTCACGAGCATGCCCCCCTCGCCCGTGGTCATGTTCTTGTTCGGGTGAAAGGAGAAGACCGATGTCGTGGGGAAGGACCCGATGCGCTGTCCCTTGTACTCGGTCCCCACGGCGTGCGCCGCGTCCTCGATGACCGCGAGGTCGCGCGCGCCCGCGAGCTCGAGGAGCGGATCGAGGTCCACCGGCTGGCCGACGAAGTGCACGGGGATGACCGCACGCGTTCGCGACGTGATGCGTCGCTCGATTTCCGGCACGCGCACCTGCAACGTGCGCCGATCGACATCCGCCAGCACCGGCGTCGCGCCCACGAGCACGATGACGTTCAGCGTGGCGGCGAAGGTGAGCGGCGTGGTGATGACCTCATCGCCCGGGCCGATGTTGTGCGCCAGCAGTGCCACGTGCAGGCCGGCGGTGGCCGATGCGAGCGCGGTCGCGTGGCTGCCGCCCACGTAGCGGGCAAACTCCGCGGTGAAGCGCTCCACCTTGGGGCCCGTCGTGATCCAGCCCGAGTGGAGCGAATCGAGGAGCTCGGCGATCTCGGCATCGCCAATGCTCGGACGCGAAAACGGGAGAAAGGTGTCGCGCACGCGGCAGGAATCCGTAGTCATTGGCTGCGGCCCCGGGAGGCCGCGACGTTGGAGACTACAACATACTTCCGATTGCCCGCCAGCGTCGTGAAGGCGGTGGAATCCGCCATTTCGGCGAGCGTGCGCCGCTTGACGACGACCACCATGGGTTCACCGGATCGCCAGCGGCGCCAGAATTCCGTGCCTGACCAGAAGAGCGACGGCGGCCGCACGCCATCGGAGCCAAGCTCGTCGGTGAAGTCGGCAACGACAATGGGGTGTTGCAGGACCCAGGGCAACAGTTGCGGATAGCACTTGTAGGACACCACGCGTTGCGCATGCGCCGCTCGTACGGCCACCGCGACGTCGTGCCCGGACAGCTCGTCCGCCACGTGCGGCATGGCGACGATGACCAGGAGATAGAACGCACCCCAGGCCAGCGCCGCCGGGACGAGCGCGCGGCGGCCCGCCACGCGCGCGCGGACGAACGCGAGCCATGCCAGCGCGATCATGACCACGATGCCAGCGCACGCGATGCCCGTGACCGCATAGTGCGCGAACGTTCCGCTCCACACACCGTACGTCACACCACCCACGCCAATGGCGGTCACGAGCCACGCATGCCACCAGAGCGGACGCCGGAAAGACGCCGCATCGCGAAGCACGCCTCGCGCCGTGAGTGCCGCGGCGGCGGGAAACGCCGGCAGAATGTATGGGATCAATTTGGAATGCGACACCGAGAAGAACACGAGAATCATGCCGAACCAGAGCGCCAGAAAGAGCTCGTCCGACCATGCCCGCGCACGCGCGCGCCATGCGTCACGCAGCGGCGCGATCGCGCGGTGACACACGAACGTCCACGGCAGGAATCCCGCGATGAACACCGCCACGAAGTAGTAGATCGGTCCGGAGCGAGACGCCTCCGGCGTGGCGAACCGCGCGAAGTGTTCGCGGATGAAGAAGATTCGCGAGAAACCGGGGTTGGCACGCTCCACCAGCACGAACCAGGGCACGGCGAGCAGCAGCAGCACGACCGGCGCCGGTGAGAGCAGCAGTTCAGGCAATCGTCGCCACCGTCCGGTGAGCGCCATCCAGATGAGAAAGACCAGTCCGGGGAGCACGATCCCGATGAGCCCCTTGGCGAGCGTGGCGAGTGCCACACCGGTGCCCAGGAGCACGAGCATGCCGGTGGCGCCCTTTCCCGCCTCGCGCCGCTCGAGAAACGAGCGCAGTGCCAGGAACGAGAGGGTCATCCCGAACGTGAGCACGGCGTCCGTCGTGTTGTAGCGCGAGAGCACCCAACTGAGCGGCGCCGTGAGGAAGATGAGCGCGGTCCAGAGTCCCCACGGGTCGGTCTCGCCCACGCCGAAAGCCAGGACCAGCATGGCGGCGGTGGCGAGTCCCGCGATCCGCGTCGGCAGACGCGCGGCAAAGGCGGACTGGCCGAGCACGGCGATGGACGCGGCGTTGGCCCAGTAGAGCAGCGGCGGTTTTTCGAAGTAATGTGCGCTGTCGAGTCGCGGGGTGACGAAGTCGCGCGTCGCGAGCATTTCGCGCGGGATTTCGGCGTAGCGCGCCTCGTCCGGCTCGATGAGCCAGGAGCCGGGCAGCTCGAAGAACAGCAACAGCGAGAAGAACAGGATCAGTGCGGCCAGGACGCGACGTTCGGACATTCGGAGTCGTTGGGGGGAGAGGGGAATTTACTATGGGAACTGGTCGCCGAAGGCGACCTGCGGGAAGCGCCGGCCTCCCCATTCTCCTGCCACCCTAGGGAATCGGCAAACGGGAATGGGGAATCGGGGAGGCAATCCGCCCCCTGCCGCCCCACCCCGATTTTATGGGGAATGGGGAATCGGCCTC
>JBOHTE010000500.1:0-6480 GCA_050733555.1 Gemmatimonadaceae bacterium
TCGTCGGCGCGATCGTGTGGCTGTACGGGTTGATGCTGCGACGGGCCGGCGCGGTGACAGCGCTGGCGGATGCGCCGTAATCGTTGCGGCGTTCGTCGCCCCGTTCATCACGACACCACAATCGTCCCCTGCATCATCGGGTGCAGCGCACAGAAGTACGGATACGTGCCGGCCTTCGCGAGCGTGAGGGCGTAGCGCTGACCCGTGTCGAGCACCGCCGATGACTTGAAATGTCCACCGGTGCTCGCGATGAGGTGCGGCACGTCGTCGTCGTTGACCCAGGTAATGCGCGTGCCCGCCGGCACGGTGAGCCTGGGCGGCGTGAAGCGGAAGTTGTCGATGCCAATCTCGTTCGGCGCGCGCACGCGACTCGGCGCGGCGCGTGATGCGCTGCTCGCCACTGCCAGGCTGCCGAATGCGGGTGGTTCGCCGGACAGCGTGGCATCCACCACCGCCAGTGCCTTGCGCCCCGGAATGAACGTCACGTCGGCGACGCCGAGTACGCTACGCAATATCTCCGGCGCAACCTTCATGGGACCTGGGGCCGGTGCCGTGCCCGGTGCGGGCTGCGGAAACGCAGTGGACATCGCGGTGTGGAACGACACGCTGCCCTCCACCTTCTGCATGATCTGATGGATGTGTCCATTGAGCACGGTCACCGATCCGAAGCGCTTGAGGAGGGCGAGCGCGACCTCCGAATCGTCGGTGCCCCACCCCCACTCCGGATAGATCGTCCACAGCGGCACGTGGGCGAACACCACGATGGGCGTGCTGGCCGGCAGGCGCCCCACGTCCCTGCGCAACCACTCGAGCTGCTCGGCGCCCAGCGAACCGAGCCCGCCCGCCTTGAGGTTCAGGACGTTGACGAGTCCCACGAAGTGCGCGCCCTGATGGTCGAAGCTGTACCAGCCGTTCCCTTTCGTGCCCTTGCCGTAGCGCGCGAGGTACGACGCGCCGTTGTCCGCTGCGACGTCATGCTCACCGGGAACGTACAGTACCCGGTCGGTCTTCAGTTCCCTGAGCACTTCGTTCGCCGTGTCGAACTCGGAGGGTTTCGCGAGCTGCGTGATGTCGCCCGTGTGCAGCACGAACGCGGGACGCTGCGGCAGCGCGTTGAGCCTGGACACGGCCTCACGCAGCGTCGCCGTCACGTCAGGATTGGCGGCCTTGTTGAACCCAATGTGGCTGTCGCTGACCTGGGCGAAGAAAATGCTCTTCTTCTCGCTGTCGGTGAGCGACGCCGCGCGGCCGAGCGCAAACGATGCGGGAACACCGCCGCTCATGGCCCACACGGTGGCCGTTCCCGCCCAGGCCATGCAGCGCAGAAAGCCGCGGCGATCGATCTCGTCGTCGCTGGTGTCCGAACGGATGTAGTTGCTGCCGGCGGGCCGGGTATTGCCTGCATCATCGAACCGGTCGTCGTCGCGATCGCGGTGTGTCGTGCTCATGGGAGACTCGCCTCATGTCAGGGACGACTCTCATGACTGCGAACGGCGCAGCTTTATTCCCGGCCACACCGGGAATAGTTTTCCGGTTCCGGCGGTCCAGTCATCGATGAAGCTGCCCAGCCAACGGAGCGACGTGACGGAAGGAATCGTGGATCGATTCGAGCGTGTCATGCTGCCCTATCTCGATGACGCGTACACGCTCGCGCGCTATCTGCTTCGCGACGAGCACGACGCGCAGGACGTCGTGCAGGACGCGGCGCTGCGCGCGCTCCGGTATTTCGAGGGCTTCAGCGGCGATGATGCCCGTGCGTGGCTGCTCGCCATCGTGCGCAACTGTGCACTCGACTGGCGGCGGCGGCATCGCGTGGACGAACGCTCGGTGCCATTCGACGACGTGATGCACGGATTGGCGGGCCCGTCGCGCGACGCGGACGCGGACGCCATTGCCTGGTCGGAGCGGAGCCGCGTGCAGCGCGCGCTGGACGCGTTGCCATTCGAGTTCCGGGAGGTGATCGTGCTGCGCGAAGTACAGGAGTTGCGCTATCGCGAGATCAGCGACGTGCTGGGCGTGCCGATGGGCACCGTGATGTCGCGGCTCGCCCGGGCCAGACGACAACTGGCGGCGCTGCTCGACCCGGGCGCCCGTGAGGTGAGCTGACATGCACATTGATGCAGATTGCACCCGGTACCGCGACGCGCTCGATGCGCGTCTCGATGGCGAGCTGCAGCCCGATGAGGCGGCCAACGTGGATGCGCATCTGGCCACGTGTGAATCGTGCGCGCGGGAGTACGCCACGCTCTCGACCGCGCACCGTCTGGTGTCCGAGAACCTGCCGCGCCATGCGGCGCCCGACGTGCTCAGGGCACGGATTCGCGGCGCGCTGGCGGAGACCATGACACCAGTAGCACCCGTGGTGCCAGCAACGCCCATGACACCCGTGACGCCCGTGACCCCCGTTACCCGTGAAGCCCCGCGCGCGCCCACGCGCCGCGCCTCACCATGGTGGCGACTGGCGGCAGCGGGCATCGCGATCGCGGTCGCCAGCAGTGCGCTCACGTACTCGGTCGCCGGCCGCCGGAACGTGTCGAACAGCGCGAGCGAGGAGTTGTTCGCCTCGCACATTCGCTCGCTCATGCCGGGCCATCTGACGGACGTCGTATCCACGAATCAGCACAACGTCAAGCCGTGGTTCGACGGCCGCGTGGATGTGTCGCCATCGGTGCCGAACCTCGACTCACTCGGCTTTCCCCTGGTGGGCGGTCGCATGGACTACGTGGCAGGGCGCGCGGTGCCGGTGGTCGTCTATTCGCGGAGGCAGCACATGATCAACGTCTACGAATGGGCGCAGATCGGGAGCGCCACGGCGCCGAGCGAGTCCACGCGGAACGGCTATCACCTCGTGGGCTGGCGGCGCGATGGACTGGAGTACCGGGCCGTGTCGGACCTGAACACCAAGGAGCTCGACGAGTTCGTGGCGGCGTACACGGCGGCGCGGTGACGGCGGTCCTGGCAGCGTGCGGGCGCGAGCCCAGGCACGCACCAACGCCCAGCCCCCAACACTCTTGCGATGCGGCGCGTCTGACATGAATGATGAGGCGTGGCATGATCCGCCCTGGTCGTTGCGTTCCGGAACGCCGCGCCATGGAACGCCGCGCCATCTGCCTCTGCCTCTTCCACGGGAGGTGTCCACCATGCATCGCGCCCTGCACGCAGCGGCGTTCCTCGCCACTGCCATGGTACCCGTGTCCGCCGCGTTACCGGGCGGCGCCCCACCCGCCAGGTCTTCCGCTCCGCCATACCGGGTCACGGAATATCAGATTCCCCGCCCCGGCGCGTTCCCGCACGATCCGGCCGTAGGTGCGGACGGCATCGTGTGGTATACCGACCAGGCCAACAGCTACATGGGCCGCCTCGACCCCGCGACGGGGAAGATCACCGACTTCGCCACGCCGACGCAGAAGTCGGGTCCGCACGGCATCGTGATCGCAGCGGACGGCGCGGTGTGGTACACGGGAAACGCGAACGGCAGAATCGGGCGACTGGATCCTTCCACTGGTAAGATCAAGGAGTACGTCCTGCCGGCGGCCGCGCGCGATCCGCACACGCCGCTCGTGCACAACGGCCAAGTGTGGTTCACGGCGCAGCGCTCGGACCTCTACGGCGTGCTCGATCCGGCCACGGGCGACGTGAAGCTGTATCCGGTTCCCATTCCGCGCGCGCTTCCCTACGGTCTCGTTGCCGCCAGCGACGGCAGCATCTGGATCGCACTGTTCGGCACGAACATCGTCGGCCGCATCGACCCCGCCACCGGCGCGCTGAAGCAGTTCCCACTGCCGGACCCGAAATCGCGGCCGCGCCGGTTGATCGTCGCAACGGATGGACGCGTGTGGTTCACGGACTACGCGCAGCACCAACTGGGCGTGCTCGACCCGCGCAGCGGCGCCGTACACGAGTATCCCTCGCCGGGCGGAGACCACGCGGCGCCCTACGGCATTGCCATCGCGCCAGACGGTCGCATCTGGTACGACGAAGCCGGCACGGGCCAGGTGATCCGGTTCGACCCCGAGCGCGCGCGTGTCGACACGGTGGTGCAGATTCCCACGAAGGGCGCCATAGTCCGCAACATGGCGGTGGACTCCGCGCGGGGACGGGTCTGGCTGGCGCTGAGCGGCACGGGTCGCATCGGGCGCATTGACGTCACGCCGGCGGCGCGGGCGGCGCGGAGATGAGTCGAACGTCCCGGCGCCGCCAGAGGCGATTCACCTCTTACTCCCCAGCGCGCAGCAACTCCCAGAATGCGCGCGGATCGAGAATCCGTACCGGAGACTCCGCCGCCACATCGAGCAGATCCCGGTCTCCCGTGACCAGGACGTCCGCCGCGCCAGATATCGCGGTGGCGACAATCCATCGATCGGCGCTGTCGCGAGTCGGCACGGTGCTCGGCGCTGGCGGTTTGGGAATGATCGGGACGGTGGTCAGCACAGACTCGATCGCGTCGATTCGATCGGCGGGCAATTTGAACTTCGAGATGAGCGTGCGACGGAGTTCGGTGAGAATGACTTCGCCGACTACCAGTTCATGCTCGGCAAGCACCGTGCGAAGGACATCCGCACAGAGGCCGCGCGTCGCGAACGCCGCGATCAGTACGTTGGTGTCGAGACAAACCCTCACGACACGGCACGAAAGACATCCTCATCGGTCAGGTAGCCACGGGCCTCGGCGAACGGCATCACGGAACGACGCGTGTCTTCGAACTGCAGCACGGCAAGTTGCCGGCGGAGCGCATCGCGCGCGACCTCGCTCCGGGAACGGCCCGAGCGCCTGGCCAGCGCCGCAAGCTGCCGCGCGAGCGCGCGGTCAATGCGAATGGTCAACGCCGATGTCTTCATGTCTGACAATGTAATACAAGCATGGCGCCAGGGAAAGCTGGCCTGCCGGCGCTGCTGGCTCGTTCACGGCATCCCGGTGCTCGCCTGAATTCCACGCATTGGCACATCATCCGCGCACCCTCATTCCCCACCACCCGCCGCCTCGATGAGTCGCATCGCCGGCTCGCTCACGAAGATCGGCGCGTGGAACCGCCGTCCCCACGACAGCGGCGTCACGTCGCGATACTCGTGTCGCGCGGTCGTGCTGTCGTGCCCGGGGCCAAGCTGCTTCCAGACTGACGCGCGCACGTTGGGGTCTGCTCCGTGCTCCAGCAACAGTTCGGTGAACGGCGCGGTGAACGGCCCGCGCCTCCCGTAATTCATCCAGAAGTTGGGCTGTGACACCACGGTGTTGAAGAGCGGCGTGTATCCGCCGAATCCGCTCGCGCCAACGGCCGCGCGAAGGTTGACGTCCATGCCGCGATCGAGCAGCCAGCGCGCAATCTCGAGTTCATTGTACTCCACGCATATGTGCAGCAGCGTGGTGCCGGCCAGCGATGTGCCCGACACCGCATCGATGGGATCGCCACATCCCATTTCCGCTGGATAGATCTCGCGATGCGAGAACGTGCGGCGCAACAGCTCCGGGTCGCGGTGCAGATGTCGCTCGAGCAGATCGATGCGGCCGCGATGCAGCGCCATTACCGGCGTGTCGGGCAGCTCGAGTCCGTGCGCGACGTACATCTCGAGGATCGCGTGCTTGGCCGCCGGCTTGCGACCATCGGTCTCGAGCACGACGTCCACGGGCGCGAGGCGCCGACCCACGTCGTCCCGCACGCGGGCGCCGAGGCTCAGGAGCAGCGCCGTGCCCTCGGCGCTCAGCGTGTACGCCGGTCCGCCCAGCGATCCTGGACGCAGCGGCGGCCGGCCGGCCATGTCGTACACCATTTTCGCCGTCTCCACCTGGCCCTGCAGCGCAGCGCGAGCGGCGGCGGACTCGAGATCCGTGGCGCCCAGATCGTGCAGCATGCGAATGAGTGCGTCGCGCCCCAGGTTCGCCGCGTATGTCATGGGCGGTCCCCAGTTGCTGTTCGTGCGAATGAGCACGTGCTCGTGGAGAAGATCGGGATTCGCCGTCACGAGATCGCGGACCATGTCGCGATCGTCGCGCCAGATCGCGTCGGCGAGCGTTGCCGCCTGCACGAGTCGCGTCCAGCTCGGCGCCTCGTAGCTGCGCGCGAGCATGAGCTGCGCGTCGGCGAGCTTCGCGGCGGTGGGAGCGGGAGGATGGGGATGGTGCTGATTCAACTCCGCGAGCGCCGCGGGCTCGGCGGCATGAATGGCGCGGAGCAGATCCTTCGCCTGATGGCGGAGCTGATCGAGGTCCGGGCGGACGGGCAGCCGGCGCGTGGACATGGCGAGCCTCCTATGTGGAGCCCGGGGTCCGCTGGCGTCGGGCGCAGGAGGTTCGTGAGAACCAGGCCGGTGCTTCAGGCGATGCTCAGGTGGACTCGGTCCTCTCCGCGGACGGGAGGCGCCCTGCGCGCCGGGGTCCACGATAGGTGGGAAAGTGGGAGGAGCGCAAGGATCAATGGGGTCAGGATCAATGGGGTGAGAGTCGATTGAAGTGCTGACGGGAATGGGCAATCGGGAATGGGGAATG
>JBOHTE010000501.1:0-1336 GCA_050733555.1 Gemmatimonadaceae bacterium
GGAAGCGGCGCACGCCGGCGAGGCGGGCGCCTTCGAGGGTGTTCAGGTCGATCAGCGCGTTGTCGTGCAGGATGAGCGCGTGGTGCGCCGCAATGTATCCCATGCCGCCCATGTCGGCCGCGAGCGCATACACCTGATCCACGTTGCGGGTGGCTTCCAGACAGCTCGCCCACCGCCTCAGGTCGAGCAGCTGGAATTCGTCCGCGGCGCTCTCCGCGTACTCCGGCTCCTTGATGTCGACGCCCCGCACCCAGTAGCCGCGATCCTTCAGAAACGAGACGAGATGGTGGCCAATGAATCCACCAGCACCGGTAACCAGGACACGTGCGCGTGCATCAGACGACTTGGACATGACAGCTCCTCATTCGGACACGGAGTAGGATTTGGGATCGTAGCGATAGTAGCGGTACGCGGCATCGTACCGGGCATCCTGATCGAAGTTGATGTCATTCAGGACGGTTCCAATGACGTTGGCGCGGATGTTCGAGAACTGTTCCATGGCGAACGCGAGTGCGCCCGTGGCGGTGACGCCGGATCGCGCCACCAGAATCACGCCACCCACCGATGCACCCAGCAGCACGGCGTCCGACACGGCATTCAACGGCGGCGTGTCGAGGATGATGAGGTCGTACGACGCCTCCAGACGCTGGAGCAGCGCCAGGGCCTGACCCTCGGCGAGCACCTGCGACGGATTCGCCATCAGGCGCCCGGTGGGCAGGAAGTCCAGCGTCGCGCCGTCCTCCACCCGCAGATGACAGAGTGCACGGTCCACCTGCGCCTGCCCCTTGAGTACTTCCGAGAGACCGGGGCTGCGGTTCGTCTTCAACACGCTGTTGATGCGACCCCTGCGCAGATCGGCATCGATGAGCAGCACCTTGCGCCCCCGCTGCGCCATGGCGAGCGCCAGGTTCACCGCAACCGTGGTCTTGCCATCACCCGGTGTGGGGCTGGTGATCACCAGCACCTTCAACCGGTGCCCCTGCTGCCCGAACGACACGTTGACCGCCAGACGGTTGAAGGCCTCCAGCACTTCGGGCATCTCGATGCCGGCATGGATGTCCGCGTCCTCGCCCGACTGATCGGATCCGCTGCCTTCTGCCGGGCTGTCATTCTTCACGATCGAGGGCAGTCGTGGCGCGCGCCATGGACCGGACGTGGAGAAGATGCGCCGCTGCGCCAGATCAATGCGGGGGATCAGGCCGAGCACGGGCAGACGCGTGGCTGTCTGCACGTCCATGCGAGAATGGATGTTCTTGTCAGCGGATTCCCGGACGAACGCCGCCGCGACGCCGAGCAGCAATCCCGCCGCCGCCGCGAGAATCAGATTGAGAATCGG
>JBOHTE010000502.1:0-6051 GCA_050733555.1 Gemmatimonadaceae bacterium
ACGCCGAGCGGTTGCAGGGCGTCGTGATGCCGAGCTACACGCACATGCAGCGGGCGATTCCGGTCTCGGCGGCGCACTGGGTGCTCTCGCACTTCTGGCCGCTCGACCGCGACCGCGCACGCATTGCGGCTGTCGCGCACACCTCCTCCGTGCTTCCCCTCGGGTCCGGCGCCGTAGCCGGCTGTGCCTATCCGATTTCCCGCGTGCTGCTCCAGGGCACCCTAGGCTTCGACCGCCTCTCGCCCAACAGCATGGACGCCGTGAGCGATCGCGACTTCGTGGCCGAGCTGCTCTTCGCGCTCACACTGCTCGGCGCGCACCTCTCGCGCCTGGCCGAGGATCTCATTCTCTTCGGCACCAGCGAGTTCGGCTTCGTGCAGTTCGGCGACGCCTTCAGCACCGGATCGAGCATGATGCCGCAGAAGCGGAATCCCGACGCCTTCGAGATCGCGCGCGGCTCCGGCGCCCGCCTGCTCGGCGACCTCACGTCGCTGCTCGCGACGCTCAAGGGACTGCCCACGGGTTACAACAAGGATCTGCAGGACGACAAGCGGGCGCTCTTCGACGCCGTGGACACCACGCACCTCGTGCTCCCCGCCGTCGCGGGCGCGCTGGCCGAGATCACGTTCCGCCGTGACCGCATGGAGAGCGCGCTCTCGAGTACGATGATGGCCACCGACCTCGCCGACTATCTGGTGCGCAAGGGCGCGACGTTCCGCGAGGCGCACGCCAGTGTGGGTCGCCTCGTTCGCGAGAGCGAGGAGTCGGGGACGGATCTGGCTGCGCTTCCATTGGCGTCGTTCCAGCGCGCGCACCCACTCTTCGGCAGCGATGTGCTCGACGCACTCTCTCCCGCGGCGTCAGTTGCCCGCCGTGACGTGGACGGCGCCACCGGGCCAGCAGCCGTGCGCGCGCAGCTTGCCGCCGCCCGTGCATCGCTTGCAGAATCGCATCGCCCCTGGCGCGACAACGCCGGATGATTCAACATCCGCTATGCTGCAGATACCCATGACAATCGAATCCACCAGCGACATCGTGCGCCGGATGAGCGGGATCCGGGTGCACCCCGTGATCATCCTGGATGACCTCGCGCACGCGGTGCCTGCGGCCCAGGCGCTGCGTGATGGAGGCGTGCCCGTGGCGGAGATCACGATGCGCACGCCCTGCGCGGCCGACGCCATTCGCGCCATCGCCACGGAATGTCCCGACGTGCTCGTGGGCGCGGGTACCGTGCTCACCCCCGCGCAGGCCGCCGAGGCGCGCGCCGCCGGCGCACGCTTCTTCGTGACGCCCGGCTTCAGCCCCGCCGTCGTGGACTACTGCCTCGAGCATGCCATCCCGATCTTCCCCGGCATCTGCACGCCCACCGAGCTCGAAGCCGCGATGGACAAGGGCCTTCGGGTCGTGAAGTTCTTCCCCGCCGAGCCCCTGGGCGGCGCCGAATTCCTGAAGGTCATGGCGTCACCGTATTCCGGCGTCTCATTCCTCCCGTCGGGCGGCATCACGATGGAATCACTGTCCGCATATCTCGCCCTGGACATCGTGGTCTCCTGCGGCTGCAACTGGCTCGCCCCCCGCGACACCATTCGCGCCGGCGACTTCCGTGGGATAACCCGAAACGCGTCCCGCACCATCGCTATCGCGCACCCCAAGGCCATCGCGCACCCCAAGGCTGTCTCGCACGCCGGCGGCTGACCGATCGTGCCGCAGGCACTGGGCCGCAGCCTCAGTCGCTGCTTCCCGCAGGGCGTTTGTGGGGCCCGCTTCCCGCAAAAAAGAACGTCCTTTCGGCAGAAAGGACGTTCCTTTTTTGCAGGTGAAATGCCGGTGCTCAGCGCTTGGTCACGTTCTCCGCCGCAGGACCCTTCTGGCCCTCCACGATGTCGAACTCCACTGCCTCACCCTCGGCCAGCGACTTGAAGCCGTTACCCGAGATCGCGCTGTAGTGCACGAAACAATCCTTGGTGCCGTTGT
Organism: Gemmatimonadaceae bacterium; assembly: GCA_050733555.1. Taxonomy (GTDB): domain Bacteria; phylum Gemmatimonadota; class Gemmatimonadetes; order Gemmatimonadales; family Gemmatimonadaceae; genus JADGGM01. The sequence goes on from JBOHTE010000502.1 coordinate 1,975, forward strand.
CAGGGGTAATGAAACCAAACCCCTTGGCATCATTGAACCACTTCACCTTGCCAGTGTCACGCATTTCCAGCTCCTGATGGTTTTTCTTGTCCAGGGAGCGGAACGTGCCGTGCCCTGACAATTCGTATCGAGCGCTCGGGCCCCAGTGTCCGGTAGACGCCCGGCCCACCACGATTGTCCACGCGAAAGCCCGGGCGCTACGCCCGGGCTCGCTGGACCAATTGGGTGAAGCCGGGCACGAATATAGGGACGCCAGTTCCGGCGGGCAATAGGTTGATATCCCTCTCCCTTGGCTCTGGAACCGTGCTATCCCCCGACGCAACTCGCTCACCTTCCCTCAGGCGCCCGTCGGGCGCCGCTTCCCGCGACGCGCTGCACGCGCCGCTATTGGCTCGCCTGCACATGCGTCACGTAATACTCCGTCTCCCCGAAGCACGACGTCGGCACCCCGCGATGCTCGTCGAAGCTCAGTGAGACGCGCTTCCCCATTTGCAGCGTCAGCAGTTGCGCGATGGAGTCGCTGCGCACCGTGAAGTGGAAGATCTCGGGCATCGTCCCCGGCAGATTCGCCATGGCCAGCTCTCCCTCCCACGTCTGGCACAACCACCCCTGCTTGGACAGCTTCTGCAGGTACCCGGCACGTTCGCCATGCCCATATGCCACGTGCAGCGCCGACCAGGTGTAGAGCGCGAACAGCACGATGGGAACAATGATGACAATGGCCAGCACCCGCTTCCAGATCGAGTGCTTCCGCGGCAGCTTCTCCTTTTTCATGCTCTCCACATCTTCCGTCGTGTAGCCGCGCGGTGGTTGCTCGATGTTGTCGGACATGGACGCTCCAGTAAGTGATACATCCGGGGGTTCCTGCCGGTCAGGTGCAGCGCGCCACATCCCCTTGCGGCGCGCGTCCTCTTAGCTTTCCCGCATGCCGTTCTCTCCTCGCCGTCACACCGTCACCACGCTCGTGGGCGATGTCTCCGTAGGCGCCGGACACCCCGTGGTGGTACAGTCCATGACCAACACGGACACGGGCGACGCCAGCGCGACGGCAGCCCAGGTGATCGCGCTCGCCCGGGCCGGCTCGCAGCTCGTGCGCGTGACGGTCAACAATGAAGCGGCGGCGGCCGCCGTACCCGACATCGCGCAGCGCGTGGCCGACCAGGGTGTGACAGTGCCGATCATCGGTGACTTCCACTACAACGGCCACCTGCTGCTCGCCAGATATCCCGACTGCGCGCGCCTCCTGGCCAAGTACCGCATCAACCCTGGCAACGTGGGCAGCAAGCGGCGCGACGAAAACTTCCGAACGATAGTGCAGATCGCGCTGCAGAACGACAAGCCCGTGCGTATTGGCGTCAACTGGGGATCGCTCGACCAGGACCTGCTCACCACTCTCATGGACGAGAACGCCAGCCGTCCCGATCCCCTGGACGCGCGCGACGTGTACATCGAGGCCATGCTCGAGAGCGCGCTCCGCTCGGCGCTGCTCGCCGAGGACACCGGGCTCGCCCACGATCGCATCATTCTCTCCGCCAAGGTCTCCGGTGTCCATGATCTGGTGGACGTGTATCGCCGTCTCGCGGCCCGATGCGACTATCCGCTGCACCTGGGCCTCACCGAGGCCGGACTGGGCATGAAAGGCATCGTCGCAAGCACGGCCGGTCTTTCCCTTCTGCTGGCCGAGGGCATCGGCGACACGATTCGCGTATCGCTCACGCCGCGCCCGAACGGCGACCGTACGGAAGAGGTGCTCGTCTCACAGCAGATCCTGCAGTCACTCGGCTTGCGCAGCTTCACGCCGCAGGTCACCGCCTGCCCGGGGTGCGGGCGGACAACGTCCACGTTCTTCCAGCACATGGCCGAGGACATTCAGCTCTACCTGCGCGAGCGTATGCCGGCGTGGCGCGAGCAGCACCCCGGTGTGGAGGAGATGCGCGTGGCCGTCATGGGCTGCGTGGTGAACGGACCTGGGGAATCCAGACACGCGAACATCGGCATCTCTCTTCCTGGCACGTTCGAGGAGCCCAAGGCGCCCGTCTACGTCGACGGAGCGCTCGCCGTCACGCTCAAGGGAGAACGCATCGTGCCGGAATTTCTGGAGATGCTCGAGCAGTACGTGGCGCGGACGTATCCGGCCACCATACAGCTCACAGCCGCGAACTGAGCGGGCTGCAGGCTGCGCCCGCTACGGCGCAAGCTGTTCCAGCGCCGTGATCATCTCGCCCAGCTCCCGCATGATCGGCGCATCGAATCCCGCTTGCGCCAGCTGGTCGTGGACGCGCCGGAACCACTGCACTGTTTCCGCGCGCCCGGCGGGATGCCGTCCCCACACGGTCTCTGGAAATTCGGTGCGCGACAGGTCAGCCAGCAGCCGCCCGGCGTCGTGCACCAGATCCGCCGCGATGACCCACAGCGCCCGCTCGTCCGCGTGCTCCAGCCGATTCAGGAGATCGTCGCGCCGTTCGTCGCGCGACAGTTCCGCCCCTGCGTCATCCACACGACGCGGCACCACGTCGAGCAGCACGTCGAGCACATCATGGCCGAACTTCTCGCCAATGCGCGCCACGAGCATCTCCGCGGAGTAACCGTCGCGCACGAAGTCTGCCACGGAATCGTGCAAAATGCCCGTCACTACCGTGGCGTCGTCCTGCGCATAGCGGGTGAGAATGATCGCGACGTTGGGCGCGGGCGTGAGATAGGGCAACCGTGTGCCTCGCCGCACCTGCTGATCGTGGTGCTTCGCCGCGAACGCGAGCGCGTGGTTGATCGGATCGGAGTAACCGGACATGACCGGGAGAGCGAGACGCGAGAATGTGCCCGAATGCACCGAAGATAGCGCGCGCATGCTGCCGGCGAAATGCACGCGCTGCTGGATTCAATCCAGTTGATTGAACCAGCGCAGGAGCCGTTCGAGTCCCGTGCGATCCAGGTCGTTGAACGCGCCTGGTTGCTCGGAGTCAATGTCCAGTACGGCGATCAGCCGGCCGCGCGCGGCGAACACCGGCACGACGATCTCGGAGCGGGCTCGCCCGTCACACACGATGTGATCGGGAAAGGCGTTCACATCGGGCACGATGATCGCGTGCTGCGTGGTGGCGGCCTGGCCGCACACGCCTCGTCCGAACTCGATCTTGAGGCATCCTAGAGTGCCCTGGTACGGCCCGACGAGCAATAGTCGCCCCGGCTCGATCACCCGATAGAAACCCGTCCACAAATGTCCGAATCCATGGTGCACCAACGCACTCATGGTGGCCATCGCCGCAATCTCGTCGTGCACGCCCTCCAGTACGGCGCGCACGTGCTGATCGAGCTCGGCGTACGCCTCTGCCCTGGGAACGCCGCGCAGGTCGAGTGTCACTTCAGCCATCTTTCTCCTGGTTTTCAGGCTTCAGCCGGGAAGCAGCGGCCTGCGGCCGTGGGGCTGAGGGATGGGACCCTACCAGCCCATCTCCGATCCCCCGCGAAGGCCGCTTCCCGGCAGTTCACCCCGAGAGCCGGCGCAGCAGAACGCCGTCCAGCAACAGCAGCGCAGCGCCTTGCACGATAATGCCGAGCCCAGCGCCCAGCGTGCCCAGATTGCGCGAGATGCGCCACCCGCCCAGCACCAGTGTCGCGCCGATGGCGATACACCCCACTTCCGCCACCAGGGCCAGCCGCACCAGTGCCAGCAGGCGGGCCGCACCCGCGTAATCGCGTGCAGCGAGCCCGCGCCACCAGAGCGCGGCGAGCACCAGCTCCGCGACTCCCCAAGCGGCCGTCTGTGCCGCGAAATGCCGCAGCAACCCGGCGCGCACGCGCCACACGATGAGGTACGCGACCACTCCCACTCCGAGCAGCACACTCGTACCGCCCCAGAGCGCGAGCCCCAGCACATGCGCACGCTCTACGGCCAGGACTATCTCGGAGGACATACTGGGAATAGTAGCTGGTGGCTGGTTTACAGGCGGTAGCTGGTGGCTGGTAAGTGGCAGCGGGTAGCTGGCAGCTGGCAACGACGAGGAGCGGGACTGACCACTCGGCCACCAGCGCGGGGGAGCAGAGCGGACCCGCTGTACCGAGGGTCCGCGGCGCTCCCCC
>JBOHTE010000503.1:0-6673 GCA_050733555.1 Gemmatimonadaceae bacterium
ATCAACTCGATCCGGATCCTGGAGCTCATCGCGTGGACGGAGCGCGCCATCGCACGCCGCATCGATGACGTGGACATCCAGATGAACAACTTCCGCACGCCCGCGCGCATTGCGGACGTGTTCGGCACGGGAGACGGTCATGCCGGCGCATGACGCGGTCGTCGCCGATCTGGAGCGCCGTGGGGAGCTGTGGCACCCCGTGCCGGGGCTGGTCGCGCTGCGCGGCAGCGTGCTCGCGCTCCATGCGCAGTTGGAGCGGGCCATTGAGGGCCTGGCCGCATCACTGTCGCTGGAAGAATGGCGCGTTCCCCCCGCAATCGCGCTGCGCTCGCTCGGCCGCGCCGACTACTTCGCGTCGTTCCCGCACTGGCTCACGGTGGCCGCGCATCTCTCGGAGCGGAATGACTTGCTCGAGCACGTGGCGAACTCCGGCGGCGCCGGCGGTGCGCTGCGCCAGGCGATGCTGCCGCCCGACGTCGCGCTCTCGCCTGCCGCGTGCTATCACGTGTATGAACATCTCGCCGACAGCACAGTGCGGGACGCGCTCACCGTGTCGGTGCAGTGCACCTGCTGGCGTCACGAGGGCGCCACGCTCGCACCGCTGCTGCGGGGCTGGGCCTTCACGATGCGCGAGGTGGTGTGCGTCGGAAGCGACGACGCGGCGTCACGCACGATCGAGCGTGGCCTCGAGGCCGCGACCGCGTTCGCGGAATCGCTGGGCCTGGCCGCGACGGTGGCGCCGGCCGTTGATCCGTTCTTCGCGCCGACGGCGCGCGGCCGGGCGCTGCTACAGCGGGTGAAGGAGCTCAAGCGCGAGCTGCTGGTGCCGCACGACCGCAATGCGTCCATGGCCGTGGCGTCGTTCAACCGGCACGGCGAATTCTTTGGCGATGCGTTCGGCATTCGTCTCGCGAGCGGCGAGCCGGCCGCGAGCGGGTGCGTGGCGTTCGGCGTGGAGCGGTGGCTGCTGGCGGTCCTGTGCGCGCATGGCACCGAACCGGACGACTGGCCGCGCGTGCCGGGCGTGAGCGCCGCGAATACGGTGCGCGCCGCACCCAGAGTGCCGCGGCCATGACGCGCTCCGCCGCCATCGTCCGCCCTGGGCGGCTGTATGCCCGCCACGCTGCCGCCGCGGATCGCGCCCGGTGGAGCGTGGAGCGCGATATCGCCTGGGCCGACATCGACCTCGGCGCGGCGCTGGCGCACCCGGAGGTGCTCGCGGCGCTGCGCGATGCGGCGATCATCGAGGCGTTCCACCCGGTGAATCTGCAGCGGCTGCTGCACCTCACGTGGGATGACATCGATGCCGGCGTGGTCTTCTCGCTGGAGCTCTACGAGGGATTCAAGCACTTCCACGCGCTGCGCTGGTACCTGGACGCGGTGGGCTACCAACCGGCGCTGTGCGACAGCGATCTCGTGGCTGCGCGCCGGGAGGCCGTACGGTGCGAGGTACGCGAGGAGTCGCTCATGTCGCGTCTCGTGGAGTTCATGCTCTCCGAGCACCTGGCGAACTACTTCTTCCGCCGGCTGGGTGAACGGCGGGTCGAGCCGGTGCTCTCCCGGCTGCTCTCGCTCATCGCGGCCGACGAGGTGCGGCACGCGCAGTCCGCATCAGATCTGATTGCCAAACGCATCGCTGCGGATCCGGCATTGATACCCGTCGTGCTCAATGCTGCCGTGCACTTCCGCCATTTCGGTGAAGAGGCGGTGGGATCGGTACCGGTTGCCATGGCCGGGGATCCGCTCGCCATTCGCACATTCGCCAGGCGCATTGAACGTCTCTGCGGCGTGCGGCTGGTGGATCACCTCAAGGGGTCGTTATGAGCCGCACCGCGCTGGCCGGCGCGCGACTCGACCGGCTGTACTTCGCGCAGGTGCGGGAGGATCCCGCACTGGAGCTCGCGGCCCTGTCGCCGCGCAGCCGGCGGATCGCTGTCGTGAGCTCGGGCGGGTGCACGGCGTTGTCGCTCCTGGCGGCCGGCGCGCGCGTGGTGACCGCGATCGACACGAACATCGCGCAGAACCATCTGGTGGAATTGAAGGTGGTTGCGCTCTGCCAGTTGCCGCCCGCACCAGCCCGTGCATTTCTCGGCGCGACGGCTGCGCCGGCGCGATCGCGCGATGCGGTCTACCGGCTGCTGCGCAGCCGCCTGTCCGCCGAGGCGCGCGCCTACTGGGATGCACACGATGGCGCGATCCGTCGCGGCGTGCTCGGCGCGGGCGTTACCGAGCGGTTCATCCGCATGCTGGTGCGTGTGATTCGCGTCGCCATTCACCCGGAGCAGCGCATTCGGCGGCTGCTCGCGTGCTGTTCACTGGCGGAGCAGCAGGCATTCTACGCCAGGGAGTGGGACAGCCGCCGCTGGCGGCTGCTCTTTCCCCTGCTGCTGAACCGCCGCGCGCTCGCGGCGGCATACGACGAGCGCATGTTCGCGTGCGCCGAGAGCCTCAGCTTCGCGACGCACTTCCGCGATGTGGTGCGCCACACGCTCACCGAGCTGCCGCTGCGCACCAACTATTTCGTCCACCACATGCTCACCGGCGCATATCCCGCGGACGTCCCCGGTGGCGTGCCGCCGTATCTCAGCGACACCGGCGCGGATTGCGTTCGGGCGCTGCACGGGCGGCTGCACCTGGTCGACGGCTCATTCACCGCGTGGTTGCGTCAGGCGCCGGCCCAAAGCATTGACGGCTTTGCTCTCTCGAACATCTGCGAGTGGCTCGGCGAGCGTGAGATCGGCGAACTGTTCGCGCAGATCGTGCGCACCGCGACGCCGGGGGCAACCGTGTGCTTCCGGAACTTCGTGGGCTGGACGGAAGTGCCGCACGCCTGGCGCAGCGTGATCGTGGAGGACCGCGCCTGCGGTGCGCGGCTGATTGCCTCGGACCGGAGCGCGGTGCAGCGGCGCATCGGCGTGTGCACGGTGTGCGGGAGTGGTACATGACCGCAACGACGACGGCGGTGGACGTCACGGTGCGCGAGGTACGCGCTGCTGATGGCGCCGCGCTCCTGGCGCTGGCGCGCGCGTGTCCCATGCGCGGCGACATCACGCTGTGCGTGGAACGCGATCCGGACTTCCTTGCGCTCGACAGATTGCTCGGCGATCCATGGCATTTGGCCGTGGCCCAGCGCGGCGACGCGATCGTGGGGTGTATTGCCGTGGCGGCGCGCGAGTCGTACCTGCACGGGCGGCCAGCGCTCACGACGTACGTGGGCGACCTCAAGGTGCACCCCGGCCATCGCGACGGTGCCGCAGCCGATGCGCTCATCCGGCACGCGTCGAGCGTGTGCGGCGAGTATGGCGGCGCGCACGTGCCCATGCACTTCACCATCCTCGCCGGCAACAGGCCAATGGAGCGTCGCATTCCCGGCGTGCGCGGTCTGCCCGAGTTCACGCGCGTCGCCACGCTCCGGGCGTACACGGCTCCGCTGCCGCACCGTCGCCCGCCGCGGGACAGCGGCTGGCGCGTGACCCGCGCGAGCGGGCGCGATCTGGAGGAGATGATCGCCCTGTGGCGGCAGGTGGCGGCGCGGCGGAATTTCGCGACGGTCTTCAATGAAGAGCGGTTCCTGCACTGGCTGGACGAAGCGCCCGGCCTCGACCTCGCGAACTATCTCGTGGCGCGGCGCCCCGACGGGCGCATCGCCGGATTTCTCGCCGTCTGGGACACGGCGGCGCTGCATACCCTGCGCGTGCTGCAGTACTCGCGGCGGCTGAGTGCATTCCGAATCCTGCACAACGCCGTGGCGCCGCTGTTCGGGAGCGCCACGCTGCCGGCGCGTGGCCAGCCGCTGCGCACCTGTACGGCGCTGCACCTCTGCGTGCCGCCTGGCGAGCCCGGCGCATTGCGCGCGCTGCTGCTCCGGGCGCTCGATCTCGCCCGCGCCGGCGGCTACACGGCGTTCACGGTGGGGCTCGATGTCCGTGATCCCCTGTCCGTCGCGCTGCGCGGATTGCTCGCCCAGCCGACCGTCGTGCACGCGTACGTCACGTCCCCCTCGGGACGCTACGACGGTCCGCCGCTCAACGACTTCCCGCTGCACCATGAGGTGGCGCTGCTATGAATCGAAGACTGCGACTGGGCCGAAGCGACGAGCTCGTCTACCACGCACGCTTCTACGGCGGCCTCCGCGCCGCGAACCGCGTGTATTCGGAAGCGCACGACATGGCCGCGGCGCCGTTCCCGCGCCTCGTGCAGCTCCAGACCATCAACGCGTGCCAGGCATCCTGCACCATGTGTCCCTATCCGCTGTTCAAGCGGGTGTTTCCTCGCGGGCGCATGGACGACGAGCTGTTCGACAAGGTGATCGGCGAGATCGCCGCGCACGCTGAGGTGAAGACGTTCGTGCCCATGCTGCAGAACGAGCCGCTGCTCGACCGGAAGCTCTTCGAGCGGATCGGCCGCTTCAAGGCGCTCACGCAGGGGCGCGTGACGGTGGAGCTCGTCACGAACGGCGCGCTGCTCACCGATGAGAACATCGAGGCCATGCGCTCCTGCGGGCTGGATGTGCTGGACATCAGTCTGGACGCGCTGAGCCGTGACGTGTACGAGAAGATCCGCATCGGACTCGACTTCGATGCGGTGCTCGGCGGCGTGGAGCGCGTGCTGCGCGCGAACCTCGCGCACACGCGCGTGTACGTGCGCCTCGTGCGGGTACGCGACAACGCCGCCGAGGTGAAGTCGTTCGCGCGCCACTGGCGCAAACGCGGCGTGGCGGTGTTCGTGTACACCGCGAACAACCGGGTCGGCGCGCTTCCCGCGTTCGATGAGGCGCTGCGCATCCCGCAGTCCGACGTGTCGCTGCGCCAGCGCGCGGGACGGCGCATCGTGCGCGCGTGGCTGGGTCACTGTCCCGCGCCGTTTGCCAGCGCGAGCATCCTGCACGACGGCACGGTGTTGCTGTGCACGCAGGACTGGGCGCGCCGGGAGCTGCTGGGCAACGTTCGCTTCGCCACCCTCGCGGAGATCTGGAACGGCGAGCGAATGCGCGAGATCAGGCGGCTGGTGCATCAGCGGCGCTACGAGGAGCTTCCGTCGTGTCGCGAGTGCTCGCTGTGGAAGGATGGCTGGGTGTAGCATGGATCTTCCGCGCGGGATCGTGCAGCATCGCGGCTGGATCGCGCTGGGCTGGGCCGCATGCGCGGTGGTGATCGTGCCGTTCGGGCGGGCCCTCGAGGCGCGACTCGATGTGGGCGCCCGGGTGGATGGCAGCGAGTCCGCCGCGGTGGAGCACATGCTGGCCACGCGCTTCGGCTCTCCGTTCGCGCGCTACGCGGTGCTCGTGGTGGCGAATGCGCCGCCGGGCGATTCGCCAGCGGGTCGGTCGCTGCTGCGCGAGATCACCGGCCGGGTCGGCGGCGCGCGCGGCGTCACCCGCACCTTTTCATACCTGGACGGCGGCGACACGCTCTTCCTCGGGTCTCGCGCCACCTTTGTCATCGTGGGGCTCGACCCTGGCCGAGGCGCCAGCGACGCGCTGATCCCTCCGCTGCGCGCCATCACCACGTCGCTGGCCGCGACGCTGCGGCCGCGCTACCCCGGCATCACGCTCGAGTGGACGGGAGAGGCACCGCTCAACTTCGATCTGCGGCGCACGAGTGCCCGGCAGGCACGGAACAGCGAGTGGCACGCGCTGCCGCTCATGCTGCTGATGCTCGGCCTTGCCTTTGGTACTGTAGTGGCGGCCTTCGTTCCCATCGCGTCCGGCATGCTGGCCATCGCGCTCGCGCTGGGCGCCGCCGCGCTGCTCGCCGCGTTGGACCCGCTCAACCTTCTGGTCGAAAACGTCGTCTCGATGCTCGGCCTCGGACTGGGCGTCGACTATGCGCTGCTCATGGTGAGCCGCTTCCGTGAGGCCATGTCGAACGGACTCACATCGGTGGACGCCGCCGTGGACACCGTGCGCCACGCCGGCCACACCATCCTGTTGTCCGGTCTCGCGGTGGCGGTCGGCTTTGCCGCGCTGCTCGGCATCCCTCTCAACGAGCTCCGCTCCATCGCGGCAGGTGGGCTCATTGTGGTGTCGTTCGGCGTGCTGCTCGCCACGACGCTGCTTCCCGGACTGCTCGCCTGGGGCGGTGCGAAGATCGAGCTGGGCAAATTGCCGCGGGCGCTGCGCGTGAGCGAGCATGCCGAATGGTGGCGCGCGTGGGGACGCGTCGTCGCCGCGCGCCCGGTTACCGTGCTGCTCGTGGCCGGAATTCCGTTGGCGCTGCTCTGCCTGCAGGCCAGGAGACTGGACACCGGGATGCCGCGCGGCGACTGGCTGCCGCCGGACATGGAGTCCTCGCGCGCGCTCCACGAGTTGCAGCGCATGGGAGATGGTGCGGTGATCCAGTCGGTGCGCGTGGTGCTGGAGCTGCCGCCCGGCGTGCACGCGCTGCAACCGGCCGGCTGGGATGCCACGCGACGTCTGTCGGCGTACCTGCAGCGCGACCCCGGCATCGCGCGCGTGCGCTCGCTCCCGAATCTCGCTCAGGGACAGGAGCCCGACTCCGACGTGAGCGAGGACATTCCGGCGAGCATTCGGCGCACCTTCGTGAGCGCCGATGGCGCGGCAGCACTGGTCGAAGCGCTGCCGCGCGAAAGCATCGACCCGGCGCAACTCGCGGCGCTGGTGCGCGCACTGCGCACGGTGAACGCGGCGACCGTAACCGGCGTGCACGGCGCG
>JBOHTE010000504.1:0-2556 GCA_050733555.1 Gemmatimonadaceae bacterium
GAGCAGAGCGGACCCGCAGTACCGAGGGTCCGCGGCGCTCCCCCGCGCGGGTGGCGCGCGGGTGGCGCGCGGGACGCGGGTATCCCAGCCACCAGCGACCAGCTACCAGCTACCAGCTACCAGCTACCACACACCACCCACGGCCCCAATCCTGCTGCACAACAGGTGAATGCAGCAGCAGGCTCCGATGAGTGATCCAGCAGTCGATTTCCCCGACCGCCGCACGGCATGGATCGCGGCAGCCATCGCGGCCACGATCGTCGCTCTCATCTTCGCCGGTCAGAGCTACCTCTATCAGCGCATCCTCGGCCATAGCGCGCCCGTGCGCCAGATGATCGAGGTGGAGCTCGTGCGCTGGTATCTCTGGCTCGCGCTCGTTCCCCTCATCGCGGCGACGATCCGTCGCCTGGAACGCACCACCGCCGGCACACGCCGGCGCCTGGCACTGCACGGCTGCGCGGCGCTGGGCTTCGTGCTCGCTCATGCGGTCATTACCACGGTCGTGAGCCGCGCGATCGAGGGCGCCGGCATTCCTCCCGATCTCTCGTTCCCCGCACACGTCGCCACCATGTGCGCGGTGGATGTCCTCGTCTACGCCATGATCGTCGCGCTCTATCACGCCGCCGCGTATCACGAGCGCTACCGCCAGCGCGAGCTGTTGGCGAGCCAGCTCCAGTCGCAGGTCGCGCAGCTTCGGCTCCAGGAGCTGCGCACGCGGCTGCAGCCGCATTTTCTCTTCAACTCGCTCAACACCATCTCGGCGCTCATGCACACCAACGTGGATCAGGCCGACACCATGCTCACGGCGTTCAGCGATCTCCTGCGGTCGTCGCTTCGCGCCAGTGAGCGGCAGGAAATCCCGCTCCGGCAGGAGATCGCCTTCGTGCGCCGCTATCTCGACATCATGGCGCTGCGATTCGGCGGCCGGCTCACAGCGAACGTGCAGGTCGACCCCGCTGCCGTGGATGCACTCGTGCCGAATTTCCTGCTGCAGCCGCTCGTGGAGAACGCGCTGCGGCACGGCATTGCGCACCGCAGGCAGGGCGGATGCATCGAGGTCCGCGCGTGCCGGCTGGATGGCGATCTCCAGCTTCGCGTGCTGGACGACGGGCCCGGACTGCCGGCCGAATGGCAGGAGCGCTACAGCACCGGCCTGGGTCTCCGCATGACGCGTGAACGACTGGACACGCTCTACGGCCCACGGCACCACATGGAGATCGGCAATCGCGAGGAAGGCGGAGCACAGCTCCTGCTCACGATTCCGTTTCGGGTGGCGCTCGAGACGCGGCCCGCCGCATGAGTGGTCATGTCGCCCGCACCACTTCGTGCTCTCATCGTCGATGACGAAGATCTCGCCCGGGTTCGCCTGCGCGCGCTGCTGACGCGCGAGCCAGGGGTGGAACTCGTCGGCGAATGCGCGACCGGCGTGGAGGCGGTTACGGCCATTGAACGTGATCGGCCCGATGTCGCGTTCCTCGACGTGCACATGCCGGACATCGACGGCTTCGAGACCGTCCGCCGTCTCGCCCTGGATGCTCGGCCCGCGATCATCTTCGTCACCGCATTCGACGAATACGCCGTGCGCGCCTTTGACGTGCACGCGGTGGACTATCTCCTCAAGCCGTTCAGCCGGGAACGCCTGCACGACGCCGTCGAGCGCGTCCGGGAGAGTCGCGTGCACGCCGATCCCGCCGTCCTCGATCAGCGTCTCGTCCACCTGCTCGAAGAGCTGGCCGACGGGCGCCATCCGCGCGCACGCATCGCCGTCCGTTCCGACGGCCGTCTGTTCTTCGTTCGCATCGCCGACATCGACTGGGTGGAAGCCGATGCCAACTACGTCCGACTGCACACCCGCGGCGAGGTGCACGCGCTCCGCGAAAGCATGCGGAACATGGAGGGCAGGCTCCCGCCGGACGTGTTTGTGCGCATTCATCGCTCCACCATCGTGAACATCGAACGCGTCCGCGAGCTCCAGCCATGGTTCCACGGTGAATACATCGCGATTCTGCAGGACGGCACCAAACTCACCGTGAGCCGCGCCTACAGCAACCGGCTCGACGAGCTCATTCGCTGACGCCGCGTCCCACCCGTCCCGCGTTCGCACACGTCCGTCCCCCGCCCGGGCCACCTCGTCCCGAGAGCGTTGTCACCCGGTGAACCACCCGGATAATTGGCGCTCATAGTGTGGCGCCGCCTGGCTCGTGTTGCCCCGCGCGACGGAGCAGTGCGCGCTGGCGGTAACCATGATGCGAGGATTCGGCGCTCCGGGGGTTGGTGGGGAAATGATCACACGCGTCCTGGCGCAGCGTTGTCGTTCTGTCGTCTGCCTGACCTGGCATGCGATGGCGATGCCGCGCGCACAGGACGTTCTGCATCCGTACCGCTCCACCGCGCGCCGGGCGTCTCGCATCCGCACCGCCAACTCGAGGCACTCGGAGGCATTATGCGTTGTCGGTTGTTGGGATTGCTCGTGGCGCTCGGTACGCTCGCCTTCCTCCCTGAATGGGCTTCCGCGCAGCAGGAAGCCGTCATCACGGGAAAGGTACAGAGCCAGGC
>JBOHTE010000505.1:0-10509 GCA_050733555.1 Gemmatimonadaceae bacterium
AGTCCGAGGATGTGCGGGTGTTGCAGCGTGGCAATGGTCCTGATCTCGCGCAGAAATCGTTCGGCGCCGATGACGGCGGCGAGCTCCGGCCGGAGGACCTTGATCGCGACCTTGCGGTCGTGCTTGAGATCATGGGCCAGGTATACCGTGGCCATGCCACCCTGGCCGAGCTCCCGCTCGATGCGATAGTCGCTGCCGAGGGCGACGGCGAGGGTGTCCGTCACGATGCGGAACGTCTCCAGGTGAGATTTGGGCGGAAGCGGGCGGGTGGAATGTGTGGCGACTACCGGCGGAAGGCGAGGGGGCGGGAGCCGTGATCGTCAGTTTGCGTTGCGCCCGGACGTTGGCCAGCCTGCGGCGCGAGCGACTTCCCAACGCGCAATCCGCCTGCGGTATCTGGACGCATCGCACGTTGGGCACAGGAGAGAGTTGGGCCTCCCCGTCATCATCTGGCGCGGCCGCAGCACGCCGTCGGTCGGACGGATGTTGCTCAATCGCAAATGGCGAAGCCGGGGCAACCGGGTGAGCGGTTCCAGCGAATCCACTTTCAGCGTGGACCACATCCCGCCGCCGAGCTGCAGTCCGGTCACATTCGGCAGGTCGGGCAGCGTTGACAGATCCACCCGCGTCATGTCTTCCAGGTAAATCGTCCGCAAGGCCGGAAGGTTGCGCAGGAATGAGAGGTCGACGAGCCGCGGCGCCCAACTGAGCATCAGGTGCTCAAGCGCTGGTGCACCGTCGAGCGGGACATCGGCCAGACGCTTGAAGTGACATACGTAAATGGCGCGAAGTGACGGAGCCCGGGCACATGCCTCGAACAGCGCCAGGGACGCTGGATTTGCCCAGAGCGCCTCGAGGCGAGACAACTGCCCGACACGCGATATCTCTTTCGCGGTCCCCCGTGTGGCGAGATACGTCGCGGTGGACGGGACGTCGCCGAGATCGTCGATGATCTGGCACCGGGGGACGACCAACTCATGGAGCGGCCGGCCATCGTCGGGCGAGCGAGCCAGGGCCGCCGCAAGGGAGGCTGAAGGCGCGAAGTCTTCCTGATTCATCAGGAGGATGGATACTGGAACGACGTTCGCCCGACAAGCCCGGTGGGGTTGACAGAATCCTCCTGCGACACGACCGTCTGGCATGGAGAGAAAAAGTTATCTTCAGGATACCGGCGCCACGCGGAACGGCCGCGCGCAGGCCCACATGGCCGCCGGGGCGGTGCTCGTGCTCTCCGCGGCGGTCTTCTGGCGCACGGCCTACCCGACCATCACCTGGTGGGATTCCAGCTCGTACTCCCTCGGCGCAGCGACGCTCGGCATCGAGTCGCCGCCCGGGTCGCTGCTCCTCACGCTCCTCGGCTGGCCCGTTGCCCACCTCCCGCTCGGCGCCTCGCCCGCGCACCGGCTCAACCTGTTCGCCGGCTTGCTGGCCGCAATCACGGTGGCAGTCGTGTGCTCCGTGGCCCTGCGACTGATTGGAATGAACGGACGCTCAGGCGGCTTTACCGCCGGCACGGCCATCGGCGCGGGCCTCGGCGCTCTCACACTCGCCTTTGGCCCCACGCTCTGGGAGCATGCCATCAAGTTCACACCGTACGTGCTGACCACGGTGTTCACGGGCCTCATCCTGTGGACGCTGATCCGCTGGTGGGAAGACGCCGACGCGTCCGACGCCTGGCGCTGGATCGCGCTGCTTGGACTGCTCGTGGGACTCGATTTCAATGTCCACCGCACCAATGCGCTGCTCGTGCCCGGCGCGCTGGCGTGGATCCTCCTTCGCCGCCCACGCACACTTGCCTCGCCCCGCGCCGTGCTCGCCGGCGCCGGCTCACTCGCGGCAGGCCTCTCGCTGCAACTGCTGCTCATCCCCATGGCGGCGTACGCGCGCTCGCCGCTCGATTTCGCGAGTCCCGACACCCTCTCGCGTCTCTGGGACTACATCACCATCAAGCAGCTCGGCGGGTCGTTCCTGCTCGACCTCCTCCCGCGCAAGGCGCCACTCTGGTCGGTGCAGACGATGGATCTCCTGCGCATGCTCGGCGCCAACTTCTTCCACTGGACCGGCACTGCCAATCTCGCCGGCGTGCTGCCGGCGCTCGCCGCCATCGGAGGACTCGTCGCAGTGTGGCGCCGAAGCGCGCGCCTGGGCGCGGCGTGGCTCGTGCTGCTCGGGTCGCAGGCCGCGCTCGCGGTGATCTACTTCAACATTCCAGCGAACTTCTTCCGCCCCTTCGACCGTCACTACCTGCCCGTGTGCGTGACCATCGCCGTGCTCGTCGCCTGCGGGCTTGGAGCGGCTGGAGAGTGGACGTGGCACATGGTGCGCGCCCGGCGCCGGCCGGGAATCGGCGCTGCCGCGGCGGCACTCGTCGTCCTCGTACCCGCGGCGCAGCTCGTGACCAACTGGCGGGCCAAGGATGCATCGCGGCGCTGGTTCACCGGCGACTACGCCGCGAATGCGCTGCGGTCGCTCCCGCCACACGCGATCTACTTCACCGTGGGCGACAACGACACCTTCCCCGTGATGTACATGCAGTCGGTGGAGGGCGTGCGCCCCGACGTGACGATCATCAACCTGTCAGTCGCCAACATCCTCGACTGGCCCGACAGACTGAAACGGCGCGACCCATCGCTGCCGCTCACCCTTGCGGAGAGTGAGCGCGCCGCGCTCACCGCGCACGTCTGGACCGACACGACCGTCACGATTCCCGTGTCGGGCAGCGCCGAGGAACTCGGCGTCGCGCCGGGCACGCGGCTGCCAGCGTCAATTACACTGAACGTGCGCCCGAGGTACGGTACGAAGATGCTGCCGGCCGAAATCATGCTGCTCGACATCGTGCGCACCAACCACTGGCGGCGTCCACTCACCTTCGCGACGTCCGGCACCCGCAACGCCATGGAATGGCTCGCGCCATATGGACGTCTCGACGGCACGTACTTCCGCGTCGTGCCAGAGCGCGATCCGCCGGCGGACACGGCGCTCCTCCGGAAGAACATCTTTCGGACGGCCCGGTACCGGGGTTATGCCCAGTCAGGCGTGATCGTGGATGGTGTCTCGGGCACCATGGCGTCGCTTTACTACGAAGGGCTGTTCGGACTGCTCGCGGCCGAGCGCGGGAGCAGCCGATGTTCGACCGATCTCAAGGCGTTCGGCGCGCTGGTGTCGGTGGAGTGGGCGAACGACAAGGACAGTCTGGCCGCGGCCTGTCACTGAAGCCGGCCACCATTCCACAGCGCACTGGAATATTGCCGCCGGCTTCTTCGCGCTTCATACTCTCCCCATGAGCTTGCCCCGCCCCGCCCGCTGGCGCCGCCTCGCCCTCCTGCTCCTCCTCATTCCCTTCGTCGGTTCGCTCTGGGTGGCGTCGTACGCGTCGCTCACGCCGCGCTTGTGGGGCATTCCCTTTTTCTACTGGTATCAGCTGCTCTGGATCGTGATCAGCGCGGGCATCACGATCATCGTGTACGCGGTGGACCGCTCGTGAGGCCCGGCGTGCACGTCGTGGCTCTCGCGGTCGTCATCGCGCTCTTCGCGCTCGTCACCGTGCTCGGCTTCCTCGCCGCGCGCTGGCGCCGCGGTGATCTCGACCTGCTCCACGAATGGGGACTCGCGGGCGGACGCTTCGGGACGGTGGTCACATGGTTCCTGCTGGGCGGCGACCTCTATACCGCGTACACGTTCATCGCCGTCCCGGCACTCGTGTTCAGCGCCGGCGCGATCGGCTTCTTCGCCGTCCCGTACACGATCATCGTCTACCCGCTGGTGTTCGTGCTCATGCCGCGTCTCTGGTCCGTGTCACACGCGCACGGCTACGTAACACCGGCGGACTTCGTGCGCGGGCGCTACGGCAGCAGCACGCTCGCGCTCGCGGTGGCCGTGGCCGGCATTCTTGCTACCATGCCGTACATCGCGTTGCAGCTCGTGGGCATCCAGGTGGTGATCGCGGGGCTCGGCATCACGGGCATCGGATTCATGGGTGATCTGCCGCTCATCATCGCCTTCATCGTCCTAGCCGCATTCACGTACTCGAGCGGTCTCCGCGCCCCTGCCATGATCGCGCTGGTGAAGGATGCGCTCATCTTCATTGCCGTCATCGCCGCGATCACGATCATTCCCGCAAAGCTCGGTGGATACGGACACATCTTCGCCGCGGTGCCCACGGCCAAACTGCTGCCCGCGCCGAAGCAGTACGCCGCCTACGCCACCCTCGCGCTGGGTTCGGCGCTCGCGCTCTTCCTCTATCCGCACTCCATCACCGGAGTGCTGAGCTGCAGCGGGCGCGCCGTGATCAAACGCAACGCCGCCTTCCTCCCGGCATACAGCATCCTGCTCGGGCTCATCGCGCTGCTGGGTTTCATGGCCGTCGCTGCAGGGGTGAAGCCGGACGCAACCTACGGCGCGCAGTGGGCCGTACCCGCGCTCTTCAACATGATGTTCCCGGAGTGGTTCGCCGGCGTCGCCTTCGCCGCCATCGCGATCGGCGCGCTCGTGCCGGCGGCCATCATGTCCATTGCCACCGCCAATCTCGTCACGCGCAACATCTACCGCGAGTACTTCCGTCCGAACGCCACGCTGCGCCAGGAAGCGCGCGTGGCCAAGGCGGCGTCGCTCGTGGTCAAGTTCGGCGCGCTCGCGTTCATTCTCGCGCTCCAGAATGCACGACAGGAGGCGATCAACTTCCAGCTCCTGGGCGGGGTGTGGATTCTCCAGACATTTCCCGCGGTGATCTTCGGGCTGTACACGCGCTGGTTCCACAAGTGGGCGCTGCTCGCGGGGTGGGTGGTGGGCATGGTAGTCGGCACCGCAATGGCCGCGTCGCAGCACTTCACCGCCATCTACCCGCTGCACGTTCGTGGCTTCGCGATGGCCGGATACAGCGCGTTCTTCGCACTCATTGCGAACATCGTCGTGACCGTGGTCCTCACGCTCGTGCTCGATGCACTCGGCGTCGCGCGGGGGACGGACGAGACAGTTGCGGGGGACTACACGGGAGCGCACGACTCCACCGTGTCCGAAGCACACGACACGGAACTCCCGCAGTCGCGCACCGGCACCGCGACCGCGTAGATCGCTCGTGGCATTTCTGCGGTTGTGCTCTTCCTGGCTTCCGATTCAGTGCGAGCGATTCACCTCCGCTGGTGCATGGCTCGCCGCGCCAGCGCGCAGATCCGAGAGATGCTGCAGCGTGAACACGACTGGCGCCGGGCTGCCATCGTTGTTCCACGCGTCATACTCCGGCGCCCAGTACATCACGCCCAGGCCGTGCGCGTACTGCACCGTGTTGACGAGGTCCACCATGAACTGCAGTCGCCCCTCGGGCGTGACGGGCCAGAGCATGTCCGAGTTGTCCGGCGAGTGCGAGAGCTCGTACCCCGTCTCGGCCACCAGAAAGTCCTTGTGATAGCGTGTGGCGCACTTCTGCATGTTCGCCAGCAGTTGCTCGAGAGTCCCGTGCCGCCACGGCGGATAGAAACTCTGCGCGATGATGTCGTACGGCACATTTGCGCGCTGCAGATGGTCGAAGAACCACTGTGTCGTCGCCCAGTCGCCGCCGCGGTCGATGTGGATCGCGATGCGGGGCGGCGTATCGCCGGCCGCCGCCTTCACCCCTCGAATGCCGGCCTTGAGCAACCGTGTCAGATGGTCCCACTGCACGTCGTCGTCGTACGGCTCGGGAGGCAGGTACTGACTCGATCCCGGCACGCGCACCTGGCCGGCTGGCCACAGCATGCCACGCGTGATCTCGTTGCCGACCTGCACCCAGTCGGGCATCGCGCCGGCATCCTTGAGCGCCGTGACCGTGGCAAAGCTGTACTGCTCGACGCGCGTCTCGAGCGAGTCGAAACTCAGACTGCGCCACGCGACCGGAATCTCCTGGTGCTGCGGATCTGCCCATGTATCCGAGTAGTGGATGTCAAGCAGCAGGAGCGACCCGGATTCCTTGATGCGCTTCGCCAGCGTAATCGTGTTCGCGAGAGAGTTGTCGGGGGCGTCGCGGACCGGCGACACGAACACGCGCAGGCGGAACGCGGTCCATCCGTGCTGGCGGAGGATCGTCAGCTCATCACTGGGCGTGCCGTTCTCCTGATAGACGCGAGGCGGGCGACCAGGACGTGGCGCGTCCAGCGCGGAAATGTCGGCGCCGAGGTAGAAGGGCGCTGGCGTGGATGACGTGGACGGCGCGGATGCGGCGCGGGGAACGGGCGCCGAGGCGCATGCCGCGGCGCCCAGTGCGAGGCAGACGACGGCCAGGCCGGCGAATGGATAGTTGTGCATGGCAGACGGGGAGAAAGATTCCAGGCGAAGCGGCGGACATGAAGGTGGCGCACCCGGCGCCGCAGCGTGACCGCCTCTACGTTTGATGCTCTGGCAGGGGCGCGCAAGCGCGGGAGCAAGAGGTTGAGCGACGCCCGCACGGTCAGTTCCGCCTGACCTCGGTGTCGCTCAGCCGCGCCAGCCGGCGCCGCACGTTCTCCACTTCCGGCTGGAGCTCGGGATCGGCGTTCTTCCAGAGTTCGACGAACGCGGCGTAATGCGTCGCGGCCTTCTGGCGATCGCCCTTCGCTTCGTACAGCTCGCCCAATCGCTTGTGGATGCCGGCCAGCACCATCGCATCGCCGAACTGGATATTCCCATTCTCGGCGCCGAAGATCTTCCGAAAGTACGGCGTAGCCAGATAGGCCTGATATTCTGCGATCGAAGAATCGGCCTGCCCGAGCGCGTCGAAGGCTCTCGCTACCGCAAAGTGGATGCACGGCGCACACTCGTTCGACGGGAGACCGTCATAGGCGGTGTCGCTCCGCCGGAACTCGTCGAGCGCCGTCTTCGCGTCGCCCCGCGCGAGCGCAATGGCGCCGAGCGCGCCGTGTAGCGCTGGCGCCGCGACGCGCAGGCGGCTCGTATCCGTCACCGTGCGGCGGTAGTCGGCAATCACGGATGCCGCCCGGTCGGCGTCGCCGGCCGTGGCATAGGCAATTGCGGCGCTGAAGTACGGGCGGTCGGCCACGGGGATGCGCTGGAGCGGGATGTCCGTCAGCGCGGTATTCAGCGACTGCACTGCGCGAGGCGAAGGCCCGTGAAACCATGCATCCACCGTCGCCGCGAAGATGGCCTGGTCGAGCCGCACTGCGTCCGAGGCTGGCAGCAGTGCGCTGCGCTCGCGGCCGACACGCGCGGCATCGGCGAGCCGCCCGTGCAGCGCCGAGACCGCCTCATGCGTGCTGAGCGCCCAGGCTTGGTATGTTGCGTCGCCGCTCTGCTCCATGCTGTCCACCAGATGCATGTAGCCCGCCGTGTCGGCCTTCGCATAGCGGAGCATGAGATCGTGCAGTCTGATGCCGTGCGCGCTGGGAGAGCGTTTCTCCCAGTACTGCAGCATCGCCGCGGCGCTGTCGATGTGCCCCTGATTGATCGCCAACTCGATGGCATTGCCGGCCGCGATGCCCGGTTCCGGATTGTGCCGCATCGCGATCACGTCCAGCGACTCGGCTCGAGCATAGGCGCGTTCCGTGCGCAGCACTTCACCCGCGTTCACCGGTGCCACGGTCGAATCGCCGCGCTCCAGCAGCGCGAGGTAGGCGGCGAGCGCGCGCGACCGGTCTCGGTGCGGCCCTTCCAGGAAGTAGTACGCCTCGGTCTGCAGGCGCTCCATCTCAGGGAGACGGTCGCGCAGCCGGTAGGCATGCTCGAGGGCCGAATCAACCTCGCTGGGCGAGCCGTAGCTGTTGTTGACCGCCACGGCGAGCAGCCGCCACGCCGACGCGAAATTGGAGTCCGCGGCCACGGCCTGACGGGCGAACCGGATAGCCATCCGCGGATTCTCCTCGATGCCGTTCGCGCGCAGGGCCTGGCTGTACATGCGGAGCGCCTCGAGGGATGCCGTGGTGGCCTGCGCCAGCGGCGGGCTGCCCTGCACGCTGTGCAGCGACTCGCCGATCTTCGAGCGGAGCTCGCGCGCCAGCTTGTCCGCCGCGTCGATCAACCCCCGCGGCCCATCGCCCGACTCCTGAAACGACGCGAGCTCCGTGCCGGAATCGGCGGAGACCAGCCGGAGGGAGACGATGTAGCCCGTCCCGACGCCCGTCACCTGACCGTCCACCACGGCCTTCACGCCCTCGCGCTGGGCCATCTCGCGTGCCGTCGCGAGATCGAGCCGGGTGGTGGGCGGACGCGCCATGCGCCGGAGCGCCGCCGCGACCTGTGGCGCGGGCACGAGCGAGATCATCTGCGACTGCGACAACGCCGACCGGACGGCGTCGCTCACCACGGCGCCGAGCGAGGTGTCCGTGTGCTGCACCGCGAAATCGGCGATGATCACCGGCTCACGCGCCGTGAAGCTGCCGCGCGCGAGGAGGGACCCGGCGGGCCCGATCCCCAGCGCGCGGAGCAGCATGAACCCGCCCACGAGCAGCACGAACCCGCCCACGGCGTAGACGCCGCCTGCCGTCGTGCGGCGCCACGACAGGTGCGGGCTTGCCCTGAGCGCCAGCGTCGCCATCGTGCCCCGCGTGGGCAGACTGGGCGTGCCGCCCGGCGTGAAGGTCGGTGACGCCATGGCCGCGCGGCGCGCCACCCGCTGCGCGTAGCCCGTGAAGAGGATGACGGGCAGGCCGAGCGCCATCACGATGAGCGAGCCGGGGAAGACCCAGTCCGGCAAGCCGATGCCGACGATTGCCGCCCTGGCCAGCACCGCTACGGCCACGAACGCCACCGCGTACACGAGCAGCGCGCGCTGAATCATCGCGCGCCCGCCAATGAGAATCCCGGGCAGCGCCGCCTGCCGCGACGAATCGCTCGTGGAAATCGTATCGAGCACGGCGAGCAGCTCATCGGCACTCCGCGGGCGCGCGTCCGGCTCCTTCTCGAGACAGCGCGCGATGAGGCGCGCGAGTTCGGGCGGTGTGTCGGGCCGCAGCTCCGTCACGGGCTTCGGCGTCTCGCTCATGTGCGCGGCGAGCAGCCGCTGCGGCGTTTTCGCGTCGAACGGCGGGCGGCCCGTGAGCAGCTCGTACGCCATGCACCCGAACGCGTAGAAGTCGGCGCGGTGATCGATATTCGGATCGCCCGCCGCCTGCTCCGGCGCGATGTACGCCGGTGTGCCCAGCGCCGTCCCGAGCTGCGTGAGCGTCGCACCGCGCATGCCGTCCGTCGCGGATGCGGCAATGGCTTTCGCGATGCCGAAGTCGGTAACCATGGCCGTGCCGCGGCTGAGCAGCACGTTGTCCGGCTTGATGTCGCGATGCACCACGCCGCGCTCGTGCGCGTAGGCGAGCGCACGCGCGACGTCGCGCAGAATCGACGTCGCTTCAGCGATCGGAAGCGGCCCGTGCGCCAGTCGCGCGCGCAGACTCTCGCCGTCCACGTACGGCATGGTGAAGTACGGGGCGCCGGCGCTGTCTCCCGCACTCAGGACCGGCACGATGTTGGCCTGCTGCAGTGATGCCGCAAGCAGGATTTCGCGCTCGAAGCGCTCCGCGCTCAGTCCCTGCATGAGCTCTGGCGCGAGCACCTTGACCACGACCTTGCGATTCAGCCGGTGCTCGTCGGCCACGAACACGCGCGACATGCCACCGCCGCCGAGTTCCCGGCCAAGGGTGTACGAATCGCGCAGCGTCGTCTGGAGTTGTTCCCGCAGGTCCATCGTGGGCGCGGCATCCGGGAGGGTCGCACAAAGGTATGTACGTGCCGTGACGCTCGCCAGCGTTGGGGCAGCGCTCCGCAAGGGTTGTATATCTGGCGGCGGACGCAGCCGCCGGCTATCGCTGATGGCGGGCTATCGAAGATAGTAATCCACGGTGGACACCACGCGTACCACCTTGGCGATCTGGCTCGATTCGGAAATGCCGGGCGCCTGATCCCGCGGCAGAATCTCGAACACGCCCTGGCTCGCATGGCGAATGCCGCCTACCGCGCTGTGCGCGTCGCGCGCGAATTGATGCGCACTACCTCCGGTCTGGTGGAGCGCACGAGTACCATCTGCTGGACGATGTACCGGTTGGCGGGCCGGCGATCGGACGCGTACTGATTCGCGAGAGCATCCGTCACCGAAAAGTCGGCGAGCTGGATCTGTGTCGTGTCGATGCCGCGTTGCGTGAGGAACTGGCGGACGCCAGCGATGCTCCTGGCCACCTTGGCATTCGCCGCCGTGAGGTCGTTGTCCGCGCCGACGACGCGCAGCGGCCAGATCGCGAGATCCGCCTTCACCTCGTGCTCGGCGACGCCCTTGACGGTCACGTAGCGGTCGGATGCTCTGGCCCGAGCGAATCCATTCCCGGCGAGGAAGCCGCCAAGTGCGAGGCCGAGCGCGAGAATGGCAGCACGGAACACGCCGTGGTCATCGGTCACGTGAGAGGTCTCCAGAGGGTGCGTCAGGACTCGATGTCCTGGCCGAAAACGATTCCTACACCATTGAGATCCTGGACACCGAACTCCCGGATCCCGTACGGCCGATCCGCGGGCTCGCACGCGACGGCAGCACCACGGCCGAGAATCTCGCGGTAGTAGACATCC
>JBOHTE010000506.1:0-3264 GCA_050733555.1 Gemmatimonadaceae bacterium
ATCACGAGAATCGCCGACTTGGCCAGCAGCGCGACGACGACGAAGGTGACCGCGTAGATGGCCAGCGCCCGGCCGAGCGCTCGCTTGCCGCCGAGGAGAATCGGCGGCATGGCGGCGTGTCCGCGGCCGCTGGTCACCGTGTCGAGCGCGCGCACCACATCGGCCGCGCTCTGCGGGCGATCGTCGGCGTCCTTGGCGAGGCAGCGCATCACGACCCCGGCCAACTCGACCGGTGTGTCCGGCCGCAGATCCAGAATCGGCTGCGGAGTCTCTCCCATCTGCGCGGCGAGCAGCTTTTGCGGTGTCCTGCCCATGAATGGCGGACGACCGGCGAGCAGCTCGTACGCCATGCAGCCAAACGCGTACAGATCGGCACGATGGTCGGTGGCCGGATCGGCGGCAGCCTGTTCCGGGGCCATGTACGCCGGCGTCCCGAGCGAGGTGCCCACTTGCGTGAGTGTGGCGTTGGGCGCGTCCATGCGCGACGCGCTAATGGCCTTGGCAATACCAAAATCGGTGACGACCGCCGAGCCGCCGGCAATCAGCACATTCTCGGGCTTGATGTCGCGATGCACGATGCCCCTGGCGTGGGCGTAGGCCAGCGCGCGGGCGACATCGCGGAGAATGCTGATCGCGTCGGTGACCGGCATGGCGCCCTTCTGCTCCAGCATCACGCGCAGCGACTCGCCTTCCACGAACGGCATCGTGTAGTAGGGCAGCCCGTTCGTTTCACCGGCGGCGAGCACCGGCACGATGTGCGCGTGCTGGAGCTGCGCGGCCAGCAGGATCTCGCGGTTGAACCGATCCACGTTCACGCCGGCCGTGAGCTCGGGCGGCAGGACCTTCACCACGACCTTGCGGTGGAGCGCGTTCTCCTCGGCCAGGAACACCCGCGACATGCCGCCCCCGCCGAGCTCGCGCTCGAGCGCATAGGCGGTGCCCAGAGTGTCCTGCAGTTGCTCGCGCAGCTCCATTCGTGAACCAGTTATGAATAAGGAGGTCGGGGTCTCAATCCGGACCGTGGAGAGTATGGCGCGCCGCCTCACGCCGCGCCACCAGCGTTGGGCTGTCAGGCTGCTGACAGGTCGGCGTATGTAGGTTGCTCCCGGTGAACGCGCACCCCCTACGAGACCGTGATCCCCAAGCCGGGGGAGTAGCCCGTTTCGGTTGTCACAGAACCCTTGTCCAGGAGCTCCCATGCTTTGCGTCCGCGCCGCCGCCTTCGTGACCTGCGCGCTGTTGGCCGTCCCCGTAACTGCAGTCGTAGCGCAGCAAACGCACTATCACGTCGTCAAGCGAATCGACCTCGGCCATACCAGAGCGGACTACATCATCGTCGATCCAGTGGGCCGGCGACTGTACGGGTTGGGCGACAAGGTCATTGACGTCGACAACGACAGCGTGATCGGCACCGTCGCTGGAGGCGGGGGCGGCTATGCGATTGCCGCGGACCAGAATCGGGGGCTCGTGCGCGATGGAGTGCTCTTCAATTTGAAGACGCTCGCCGTCACGGGACACGTCGACGCCAGGGGCGACGGCATTCGCTACGATCCGTTCACGCATCGCGCGTTCACGTGGGAAGGCAAGAACACATGGGTCGTCGACATGAGGACCGGGAAACTCATCAGTACGACGTCGATCGGCGACGGGCTCGAATCCGGGGTCGCCGATGGAAAGGGGAAGCTGTTTCTCAACGTCGAGGACTCGGGATTCGTCCAGCGGGTCGATGCCAGATCCCTTAAGATCGAAGACACGTATCGCATACCCGGATGCGGCCGGGCGCAGGGATTGGCCATGGACGCCTCCAGCCGCCGGCTCTTCATGGCGTGCGATACCGAGATGGTCGTCGTGAACGCGAACAACGGCAGCGTCGTCGCGCGAATCAAGGTGCCAAGCCGGGCCGACCAAAACGCCTTTGACCCGAAGACGAGACTCGCGTTCAACGCGAACCGGGCCGACAGCACGCTGACGATCGTGCACGAAGACACGCCGGATAGCTTTTCGGTGGTGGACAAGGTTCCGACCGGCGGTGCGGCGCGAACGTGCGCGGTGGACGAAAAAACGCACAAGGTTTACGTCTTCTACTACAACGGGACAACGCGTGCGACTGCCCAGCTCGTCCTCGCCGTGCTCGCGCCGTAGCTACAGTGCGTTCCGGCCAATAGACATTGGAGGAAGCCACGCTGCGTTCACCGCGCTAACGTCCGGTGCACGTTCCAGCCGCTCATGATCACGCGTGGCGCCGCGCCGCCGAGGTCGCGCGTGCGGACCGTCCCGGTGAGTGTGCGCGTCTCACCGGGCAGCAGCGAGATGTAGTTGTCCTCCCAGAACACCGGCAGCGCGTCCTGTCCGCCACGTCCCTCCAGTTGCAGGCGCACGAAGAACGCCAGCGTCTTGCCCGGGTTCGTGAGCGTGACGCGTGCCTGTGTCTTGCCAGCCGCCGTCGTGAACCGGGCCGTCGCCATCACGATTGCCCGCGGCATGCTCCGGAGTGCCGTGTAGTCCGCGTACTCCCTCACCGGCGTCATGTACCACGTTGAGGTATCCGCCAGCACGTCGGGATGCGTCGACAGCCAGTAGAAGTTCCTGCCCAGCTCGCGACCGCCGTCGCCGGTCAGACGCAGAGCGACGAAGTACGCGCCGGTGACACCTGACGGTTCAGGCAACACGAACGCACGCACGCTCGAGTCGGCCGGCAGATCGAGCACCGTGTCTCGCGTCGAGTTGACTGTCCCGTCCAGCAGGAGCACGCGCGCCGACACGTGTGCGTGGCTCACGGGCGACCGCGTTCCGTTCACGACAGCGATGCTGCGGTCGTCGTACGAGAACATCACGTGCAGCGGCTCGTTCGCCCGCTTGGCCCCGAAGTAGCCGCCGCCCGGCCGCAGGTACCAATCGAAGAGGTGCCAGTAGATGGACGGCCACGCGTTGTTGAACATCCACTGAATCACACCGGTCGACACGTACTTGTTGCGCCGGTACGCCTCGAACATCGCCCGCTCGCCCTCATACGTCATGAGCTGCGACGTGCGCGTGAAGTCCTCGGCGTTCCTGGGCGCGCCGTAGCGTCTGGTCATCGCCGTGTCGAAGCGATCGAGCAGATGCGTGAATTGACCGCCCGCGGCATGGTAGAGCCACACGCTGTCGAGCGGCCACTTGATGTCGCGCTTTGGGATCATGCGCCGCATGCTCTCGATGGGCGGCACGGCCGCGCCGGGACTCGTTTCGGTGTTGTACGCCCACGCGCCGCCGTGGGTGCTGTCC
>JBOHTE010000507.1:0-3102 GCA_050733555.1 Gemmatimonadaceae bacterium
GGCTCGTGCTGGGCCAGCGCTATCGCATTGCCCTGGCGCTCGAGCGCACGACGACGACGCTCGCGCCGGTGGAGGTCGTGGCCGCGAATCCGCTGCTGAGTGCTGCCCGGACAGGGCCTTCGCATACCGTGACGGATTCAGCCATCCAGCGGCTGCCGCTGCTCGATCGCGACTTCACCGATTTGCTGCAGACCGCGCCGAACGTGGTGGGGACGTCGGTGGCCGGCACGAACAACCGGATGAACAACATCCTCGTGGATGGCGCCACGGACAACGACTTCTTCGGCCTGTCGCGCGGTACCGGTGCACCTGGCGGCCAGGAGGGCGCGCGCTCGCTGCCGCTCGATGCGGTGCAGGAATTCCAGATTCTCACAGCGCCGTACGACGTGCGGCAGGGCGGCTTCACCGGGGCGCAGATCAACGCCATCACACGATCGGGGACGAATGCGTTCCACGGTTCGGCGCTCCTCTACTTCCAGAACCAGGCACTGGCCGGAGCGGGGCCGAGCGGCGTGCGCGCCGCGGACTTCGACGTGTATCAGTACGGCGCCACCCTGGGTGGTCCGATCATCCGGGACCGGCTCCAGTTTTTCATCGCGGCCGAATTGCGCAACCGCTCCACGCCGGCAACCGGCGCGCTCATTGCGCCGGGCGCCACGGTTGGCATTCCCGTGGACAGCGCGAATCACTTTGCGGAGCTGCTCGAGGGCTACGGCATTGATCCCGGGAGCTTCGGGCCCTACTCCACGCGCAATCGCGCGACGAACGTGTTCGCCAAGCTGTCGGCCCCAACAGGTGCGCACGGTCTGCTGGAGTGGTCGTTGAGCTACGCGCATGGCATCACCGAGGACTCCATCGCGCCGGCGCGCGCGGCGGGTGGCGACTACCGCTTCACCTCGGCCGGTTTTGCTCCCACGGCCACGACGTGGGCCACGCGGGCGCGGTGGACGTCGCTCCTTGGCGGCAGCTACTCGAACGAACTGCTGGCCGGCTACTCCACAACGGATGAGCCGCGCAGCGCCAACAGCGATGCGCCGGGCATCTTCGTGAGCGGCGTGGGCGCAGCGGGCGCCCGACTCATCGCCGGCGGCGATCCATCGTCGCAGGCACTCACGCTGACCCAGCGTGCCGTGGAGGTCACCGACAATCTCACGCGCACCATCGGCGCGCACGATCTCACGGTGGGCGTTCAGGAGCAGGCGCTGCACTTCGACTTCACGACCTTCCCGAGCGCGGTGGGCCAGTACATGTTCGCGAACCTGGATTCGCTCGCGATCGGCCGGCCGTCCACGTTCATTCGCAATCTCCCGCTGCGACCCGGTGCGCCTACCGCGGATTTCCGCGTCAACCGGCTGGCGCTCTATGCACAGGACCGCTGGAGCGCGACCCCTCGCCTCGCGATTACGGCCGGTGTGCGCACGGACATCACTGGCTTTCCCGACACACCAGTCGAGAACGCCGATCTGGCGGCGAGTCCACTCGGCGTCAACACGTCAGGGTTCATTGGGACGAGCGTGCTCTGGTCGCCACGCGTCGGCGTCAACTGGAGCGTGCGGGATGGCACCAGTCTCCGCGGCGGGGCAGGGCTGTTCACGGGAAGTGATCCGTACAGCTGGCTGGCGTTCGCCTATTCCAATACCGGCGCCGATACGCGGCTCATCACCTGCCGGGGAGCCGCGGCGCCCGACTTCGTCGCCGATCCCGCGATGCAGCCAGCAGCGTGCACCACCGGTACGCCGACATCCTCCACGCCGGTGTCGTACTTCACGCCGGACTTCAGGATGCCACAGGTGGTGAAGCTGTCGCTCGGCGCCGACCAGCGGCTCCCGTGGGGCATGGTGGCGTCGCTCGACGGCGGCTTCGCCTACGGATTGCATTCGCTCTACATCACGGATGTGAATCTGGGTGCGCCGACCGGCACGTTGAGCGGCGAAGGTGGGCGTGTGATGTACGGAACCATCGGCAGTACGTCGGCCGCGAAGGCGCTGCCTGCCGTCACGCCCGGCGTGGTCGACCCGGACTTTGCGCCGGTGCTGCGCAACGGGAATCACAGCGGCGACCGGAGCTACTCCATCACCGCGCAGGTCGAGAAGCGGTTCGCCACTGGCGTGGAGCTGAACGCCGCGTACACGTACACGGACGCGCGTGATCTTCTCTCGTTGCGCGACGCGCAGTCGGTGTCGAACTACGGCTTCGCGCCGCTCAGTGGCACGCTGGACGATCGCACGCTGACGGCGTCCACCTATGATGTGCCGCACAAGATCACGGTGAGCGGGACGGCGAACCTTCCGTACGGATTTGCGTTCTCGGCGATCTACATCGGGCGGTCGGGCGATCCGTACTCGTACGTGATCAACGGCGACGCGAACGCCGACGGCGTGGGAAACCGCACCGGCACCTTCGATCGCCAGCTCAACGACATGGTGTACGTCCCATCAGGGGCTGGCGACATCTCGCTCGTGCGCGACCTGCCCGCGGCCGGCGGGGGCACCATGCTCGGTCAGGCGACGAGCGCAGCGTACGACAGTCTCGACGTGTTCATCGCGAGCGACCCATGTCTGCGTTCGCACCGGGCCAGCTTGCTGCCGCGCAACGCGTGCCGCAATCCGTGGCAGAATCAGTTCAGCGCCCGCCTGGCTCGGCGTGTCGCGCTCTCCGGCGGCCAGAGCGTCGAGCTCAGTCTCGACGCCATCAACGTGCTGCATTTGTTGAATGGGAGCTGGGGCAACGTATACGAGACGGGCACGCTGGCCGGCGCGGGCACGGAGAACGTCCCGCTGCTCCGCCTGCGTGGCCAGGATGTCGCGAACTCGCGCAACAGCTACGAGCTGACGCTCCCCCATCGCAACGTGGTGAATCCGATCCTGTCGCGCTGGCAGCTCCAGCTCGGCGCGAAGTGGGGGTTCTAAAAGACAGGGAATGGGGAATGGGGAATGGCGGGAATGGGTCCCTATCCCCGCCATTCCCCTTTCCCCATTCCCCATTCCCTGTCTTTCTCAGACCTTCTCCACCTCGGCTGCCTGTGGCCCTTTCTGGCCTTGCACGATCTCGAATTCGACGTGATCGCCTTCCGCCAGGGACTTGAAGCCATTACCCCGGATC
>JBOHTE010000508.1:0-1189 GCA_050733555.1 Gemmatimonadaceae bacterium
GATCATTGTTGGCCCGTTTGGCGAAGGGGAAACGCTTCGCATCGAGACGCTGCCGTTCAATCGGGGATCGTTCAAGGGGCACAGGAAGCCGGAGCTGTTCGCCACGGTGCACGTGGGAACCGCCGCGCCCTCCAGAGCGCGACTCCCTGACCGGCTGCGCGAGATCGAGCCGCTGGTGACGGGACCCGCGACTCCGAACCGAGAGGTGCGACTCGGCTTCAGTCTGGGATTGATGCATGGCGTGGAGTTCAACATCAACCACGAGCAGCATCACCACGCCGATCCGGTTCACGTCGGAGAGTTGCAGGTCTGGGATGTGCTCAACCGCTCGCCGGTTCATCATCCCTTCCACCTGCACGGCTTCTTTTTCCAGGTGCTCGAGGTGAACGGCAAGCCGCCCGAGTTCCTCTCGTGGGAAGACACCGTGAACGTGCCGTCATTCGGCAGCGTGCGCATCGCCTGGATGCCGGACGACCGGCCCGGCGAATGGATGTACCACTGTCACATCCTGGAGCACCACGCGGCGGGAATGATGGCGCACTTCAACGTGGTGCGCTGGCCAGATACTCGTGCACCGAACTGACCACCACGCCGCCTTCCCCGACCGCTGACGCCACCCGCTTCACCGAACCACTGCGCACGTCGCCCACGGCGAACACCCCCGCGAGGGTGGTCTCGTACAGGAACGGTGCGCGCGGCGCGGCGCGCTCCGGCCACCCGGGCGCCGCGGCGTGGCTCGTGAGAATGAAGCCTCTGTCATCACGCTGAATGGAGGCGGGCAGCCATGCGGTGCGCGGGTCCGCGCCAATGAGGACGAAGAGCGCCGCTGCATCCAACGTTTCCCGGGCACCGGCCGCGTCCTCGATCGAGAGCCCTTCCAGTCGATGACCACCCATCC
Organism: Gemmatimonadaceae bacterium; assembly: GCA_050733555.1. Lineage (GTDB taxonomy): Bacteria > Gemmatimonadota > Gemmatimonadetes > Gemmatimonadales > Gemmatimonadaceae > JADGGM01. Next base: position 899 of record JBOHTE010000508.1, read on the forward strand.
CGTCCAACACCTGCGTGCGCAACCGGACGTCCACGTTCGGCAGGCTCGCGAGCTCGCGAATGAGGTACTCCGACATCGTGCGCCCCAGCGCATCTCCCCGCACGATCATCGTGACGCGGCTCGCGTACTTCGCGAGATGCACCACGGCCTGGCCGGCCGAATTGCCGGCGCCCACGACGGCCACGCGCTGCCCCTCCATTGCCGCCGCCTCGGATATTCCCGCGCCGTAGTACACGCCCTCGCCGGTGCGGCCATCGAGACCTGCGACACCCAGACGGCGGTAGTCCGCAC
>JBOHTE010000509.1:0-3821 GCA_050733555.1 Gemmatimonadaceae bacterium
CACGAAGCTCGTTGAACCGAAGCGCACCGTGCCCGCTGTCGTGCAGTTCGTGGACATCGCGGGACTCGTGAAGGGCGCGTCGAGCGGCGAAGGACTGGGGAACAAGTTTCTCGCCAACATCCGCGAGACGGACGCCATCGTGCACGTCGTGCGCTGCTTCGACGATCCTGATGTGCTGCACGTGATGGGCGAGGTGAATCCCGTACGTGACCGCGAGGTGATCGAGTTCGAGCTGGCACTCGCCGACCTCGGCACGGTGGAGAAGCGACTGGACCGGGTGCGACGCGCGGCCAAGTCGCTCGACAAGGACGCGCTCGCGGAGCTACCCGCGCTGGAGAAGGCGCACGCGGCCCTCTCGGACGGGCACGGCCTGTGGGAAGCACGGCTGAGCGGGGAGGAGCGCGCGTCGCTGGCGTCGCTCACCCTGCTCACGATCAAGCCGGTGTTGTACGCCGCGAACGTGAGCGACGCGGAGCTGTCAGGCGAGGAGGGCCCGCATCTGCGCGCGTTGCGCGAGGCGGTGGCGCGCAGTGGCGAGCCCGCGCGCATCGTTCCCTTCTCGGCCCGTATCGAGGCGGAGCTGGCCGAGCTGTCCGCCGAGGATCGTCCCGAGTTCCTGGCCACACTCGGGCTCACCTCCGCCGGGCTGGACCGGCTCATTCTCGCCAGCTATGCGCTGCTGGGACTCGAGACGTATTTCACCGCCGGCGAGCCGGAGGTGCGCGCCTGGACCATCCACCAGGGCGACACCGCTCCCAAAGCCGCCGGCGTCATTCACACGGATTTCGAGCGCGGCTTCATCCGCGCCGAGACCGTCTCGTACGCGGACTTCGTGGCCGCCGGCGGCTGGAAGAGCGCGCGCGAGCGCGGCGTCGTGCGCAGTGAGGGCAAGGAGTACGTCGTGGCCGATGGCGACGTGATGCTGTTTCGGTTTAACGTGTGAGGCACCGGTGCGGTGTGCTCACGGGCGGAAGAGATAGCTGACCTTGAGGAAGAACCCGTCGCTCGTGCGCTGCAGCCCGCGGCCAAAGGCGAACGCCTCCGGCTCACTGAACAGCGCACCGTATCCCAGGAAGAACACGGTACCCGGCGTGGGCTTGTAGGAGAGCAGCACGTCGTTCTGGAACTGGTTGGACACGATGGCGCCGAGCGACGTGTAGCCGGTGACACTGGCAGAGTCGGCGAGGAGCAGCGGCGCGCCGGTACCGGGGTCGACGAGGGCCGTCTGCCGCTGCGCCACGTACTGGCCGATGTAGCGCAGGAAGATCGATCGGCGCAACTGATACTCGACCTGGAGCCGCGGAATGTTGGCGACGGCGAACTCGCTGCCGTCGCGGGCACGCGTGATGCGGTCGTGCACCCAGCTCGTGCTCACGCGCCAGAGCGGTGTGGGCCGCCACGCCACGTCCAGCTGTCCGGTGGTCTCGCGCCCCTCGGCGGCTTCCGCGAAGATGACGGACTGGCCATACCCGATGTTCACGCTCGCCGTGAGCGCGCGGTTCGGCGTGGAGAGGCCGACGTCGCCGCTCATGAGATTGTACAGGCCGTGCGGCAGCACGAAGGCGCTCGTGTCGGTGGCGCCGGCCACGTGATACCCGCGATAGTCCACGGAGTCGAAGCGCTGCAGGTTGTCCTTCACCGTCGCGCTCAGCGTCCAGCCGCCACGCATCGTCGCCGCCCATGAGTTGGAGAAGCCGCCTTCGATGGCGCCGCGCAGATGCTGGAAGTCGTCATAATCCCAGAGCGGCGACGCGGAGACCGTGGTGGTCACCTGCTCCACGCGCGCGCCGGGGCTGCCGTACCAGGAGTAGCGATTGAAGATGCGCGCCGTCACGATCCCCGTGCGATTCACGAATCCGCTCGCCGCGGCGAAGTCCGGGCTCACGCCCTGCAACTCGAAGTGATTGCCGTAGGCGCGGCCCGTGCGATCCGCGAAGGTGAGATCCCACAGCGTACCGCGGCGCACACCGGCCGCGTCTCGCGTCCACGATTCCACCGCCTGCGCCTGCGAAAACCAGAATTTCCCCCAGAGCACCCGGGCATCCGCGCCGCCCACGTGATTCCAGGAGCTGCCGTCCAGCCGATCCGTGTACACGAGGCCGAGCGTCGAGCTGGCGCCAACATCGCGCCGCACCCGCAGCACGTTGAACACGGGGTGATTTCCCGAGAGCGAGTCCGCCTGATCCACAGCCGCCAGGTACGCTACGCTCGTCTGGCCAATCTTGCCGGTGAGCTTCGCTCCGGCATCGGGCTGTGTGATCTGGCGGGTGTAGATGAGGCGATTCGGCGTATCGAAGCGCTCGAGTCCCTCGAGAAAGAACGGGCGCTTTTCAGGATAGAAGAGCGCGAAGCGCTGATTCACCGTCACCTGTGCGACATCGGCTTCCACCTGCGAGAAATCAGGGTGCGCGGTGGCGCTCAGACTCAACGCGCTCGTCATCCCCCAGACGAGCGTGCCCCCAACGGCAGGGTGCGTGCTGTAGCCGTAGCCCGCGCCGGCGGAGTCCCCGTCCACGTGTGTGGTGAATTCGGGAATCAGATCCATCACGAGTCCGCGGTGCAAATCGGCGAGCCCCATGAGCCGGCCGGCCTGAATGAGGAAACTCGCGTTGGCGCGCACGGTGGGTGTCCACGTGTCCTCGTAGCCCGAGTGTTGCACCTCGCGCACGACCTGCAGTCCCCAGTTCTGCGAATTCGCGGCCTGGTAGCGAATGCTCTTGAACGGGACGCGCACCTCGACTTCGTAGCCCCACGATGTCACGTGGCCGCGCGACTCCCACACAAAATCCGGATTGAGATCCACGACGCCGTCGAACCGCGCGTTCGCGCCACCGCCGCCACCGGCGGCGCCGGCATCCTGCCCCTCGCTGCGCACGCCGTCTTCCTGCACGCCGAGGGGATTCACGGCAAAGAGCAGCGCCCGCCGGTGATCGTCATACGTGTCGAGCAGGATCTGCACGTTGTCATCCGTGTCGATGTTGTCGCGGTCCGCCAGCGTCGCGCGCACCGCGCCGTGCGATTCGAAGGCGCGGATGCCGAAGTAGATGGCATCATGGGCGTACCACACGAGCACTTGCGTGGAGTCCGTTGCGGGCAGACCGTCAACGGGACGGTACTGTGAAAATCCGGTGAGCAGTGCGGCCGATCGCCACACGGGTTCGGCGAGCGATCCGTCAATGACGACCGCGGAATCCATGCGGGGGATGGCGACGTCGAGCTGGCGCGCGCGCCCGTTGTACACGGCGCCGGAATCGCCAGCGACAGTGAGGAGCGCAAGGAGGAGGGAAAACATGCGAGCAGTTTACACGCCCGGGATGGGGATGGGGAGACAGGATGCCGCGCGCGGTCCGCGACCGCCGGATGAATTGCAGAGAGTCGCGTATCAGACCATACTGTTCGGCGCACACTGTTGCACTCACCAACGAGAGGATTCATGCATTTTCGACGCAGACGACGGTCCTGGATCGGCGCCGCATGCCTGGCCGCCGCCTGGGGAGCCGCGCTGAGCACCGCGCCCGCGCTGGTGGCCCAGGACCCGGGACCCGCCGTCTTCGATTCGATTGGCGCGCAGTCACTCGCGAACGCCAGGGCGCCCGGATTTTCCGTGGCCATCGTCCGCCACGGGCGCATCGTGTATGCACGCGGCTTCGGGTTCGCCGATCTCGCGCGCAAGACGCCGGTCGCCGCGACCACGCGCTTCGCCATCGGATCGCTGAGCAAACAGTTCGCCGCCGCCGCCATCCTGCGACTGGTCGAGCGCGACTCGCTGTCGCTCGATGATCATCTGGCCGACTTTCTGCCCGCGATGCCCAACGCCCGGC
>JBOHTE010000510.1:0-9514 GCA_050733555.1 Gemmatimonadaceae bacterium
ATGTTGAAGAGGCCCACCTGGATCTTGCCCGCCAGATCGGGCAGCTCGTTCAGTGCGAAGATGCCGCGATTGGCGCGCGGCAGCATGCCGTAGTGGATGGTGAGTTCATCCGACAGCACGTGCCCGCCGCGAGCGGCCCGGATCGGGTCCACGTCGCCGATGATGTCGGCAACGGTGACATCCGGCGTCGCCAGCTTCTCCACGTAGCGCTCGTCGCGGGTGACCCAGGCGATTGGCGTGGCGTCGCCCTGCTCGGCGATGGTCATGCGCGCGTACTTGGAGATGGGAGCGAAGGGGTTGTCGTTCACCTCGCTGCCGGCGACGACGGGGATCGCATCATCGAGAAACGTGACCAGCGCGCGGAGAATGCGCGACTTGGCCTGGCCGCGCAGTCCCAGCAGGATGAAGTTGTGACGCGCCAGGAGCGCGTTGATGATCTGTGGAATGACCGTCTCGTCGTAGCCGATGATGCCTTCGACGATGGGACCACCGGCCGCGAGACGGGCGAGCAGGTTGGCGCGCACCTCATCTTTCACCGACCGGCGCGCGCGATGCGGAGCGGCAAAGGGCGAGTGCTTGAGCGCGCCCAGCGTTTCAGGATAAGACGGCACGGCCAGTCTCCACGGATGAAAGCGAGAGCCGACGTGCGCGGTCGATTCACGGCCGGCCGGCGCGGCTCCTGATCCAGCGTACACGCGCGACACCCCCGAGCGCCAGTAGGGCGGGAATCTCCGGCTCGGCGGGAGTACGAGAGTGACGCCCGGCGCGGCAGCCTGCACGATTCGTGCACACGGCGTCCGCCGGCTTCGATCAGTCCGCCGGCGACACGTCCACGAGGTTGTCGTAGAACACGGGACCGTGACCCAGGTCGGTTTCACGCTGCGACGTGGTGTGGTTGGCGTTGCGACCGTCACGCGCGTACTTCCCCCACCACACGGAGGGAGCCCAGACGGTTCCCACGCGCACGGTGGGCTCCACGCGGGCCGTCGCGAGAAATTCGCCGCGGTCGTTGTGCACGACGACGGACGCGCCCGAGTGAATCCCGCGCAGCGCCGCGTCGTCCGGGTGGATCACGAGTTCGGGCTCGCGCGCCGCGCGGCGCAGCGCCGCCACGTTCACGAAGCTGGAGTTGAGGAACTGGTGCGCCGGTGATGAGATGAGCGTGAGGGGATAGCGCGCGGCGAGCTCCGGCTCCCGCTCCACCGACTCCCACGGTGGGAGATACGCCGGGAGCGGATCGAACCCCATCTCCTGCATGCGCTGCGAGAAGAACTCGCACTTGCCGCTGGGCGTCGGGAATCCCCCCTCGGCGAAGGGCAGGAACGGGCGGGGCAGGTGCAGTCGCATCCAGCCGCGCTCGAGCAGCGCGTCCAGCGTCACGCCCTGCAACTGGGGGCCGGCACCATCGAGCGCCTGCGCGACGAGCGTGAGGTCGTCATCGCGCAGCGCGGGGTGATCCAATCCCATTCTCGCGCCGAGCAGGCGGAAGATTTCGCTGTTGGGCCTGGCCTCCGCCACCGGTTCGATCGAGGGGCGATTCAGCGTGACGTAGTGATGGCCGTAGGCGAGGTGCACATCCCAGTGTTCGAGCTGCGTGGTGGCGGGCAGCACGATGTCGGCCCAGTCCGCGGTATCGGTCTGGAAGTGTTCGAGCACGACGGTGAACAGATCGGGACGCGCCAGGCCGCGCAGGACTTCACTGCGCTCGGGCGCCACGGCGGCCGGATTCGAGTTGTACACGACCAGGGCGCGCACGGGCGGGCCACCCACACCGGCATCGGGCCGCGTCAGCGCCTCACCCAGCCTGATCATGTTGATGGTGCGCACGGGTGGCGAGAGATCCGGTCGTTCCAGCGCCGCCTTGTTGAACTGGAAGTTGGCGCTCGTGGAGAGTTGCACGCCCCCGCCCACACGCCGCCAGTGGCCGGTGATGGCGGGAAGACAGGCGATCGTGCGCACGGCCATGCCCCCGCCGCCGTGGCGCTGCAATCCATAGTTGATCCGGATGAACGCGGCGCGCGCGCGACCATACTCGCGCGCGAGCGCCGTGATGCGTTCGGCCGCAATGCCCGTGATCGCGGCCACGCGCGCCGGATCGTATTCCCGGGCGCGCACACGCAGTCCCGCTTCGCCGAGAGTATGGCGCGCCAGATACTCACGGTCCTCGAGGCCGTCGGCGAACAGCACGTGCATGAGGCCCAGCGCGAGCGCCGCGTCGGTTCCCGGACGTATCGGAATCCATTCATCGCACTGCGCGGCGGTGCGCGTGCGCAGCGGATCAATCGCGATCACGCGCGCCCCGCGGGCACGCGCCGCGAGCACGAATGGCCAGAGATGCGGATTGGACGTGAGGGTGTTCGTGCCCCACAGCAGCACCAGATCACTCTCGGGAATGCCTTCCGCATCGGCGCCGATGTTGGCACCCACGGTCATGCGCATGCCGACGGTGCCGGCCATGGAGCAAATGGTGCGATCGAGCCGTGAGGCTCCAAGGAGATGGAAGAAGCGACGGTCCATGGAGGAGCCCTGCACGGAACCCATCGTGCCCGCATACGAGTACGGGAGGATGGCCTGTGGACCATCGGACGAGCGAGCGATCTCCGCGAGGCGCTGCGCGATTTCACCCAGCGCCTCGTCCCAGGAGATGGGCACGAAGCGACCCTCGCCCTTCGCACCGACGCGTCGCATCGGGTGTGCGAGACGTTCGGCATGATACGTGCGTTCGAGGTAGCGATTCACTTTCGCGCAGAGAAATCCCTGCGTGAACGGGTGGTCCGGGTCGCCGGCAACGCGTACGGCGCGCCCGTTCTCCACCGACACCAGCATGGCGCACGTGTCCGGACAATCATGCGGACAGGCGCCGCGCACTACATGCACGGTCTCACTCGCATGAGAGGATCGATCCTCAGCGGAAGAGGGATGTTCGACGTCGCATGAGCACGGCGAACCTGAAACAAATTAGGACAATGCAACACTCGCAGCCAGTTCGCTGGACACGCTGTCCCTTGACATGCCGAGCCGATCCAGTAAAATAACTGCCGCTCGTATCTGCATGGCGCTGTGCGTGCATTTACGAGGGAGAGCAGAACATTTTCGCCCCCACAAGGAGACAATAATGAAGCGCCTTGCCGTTGTCGCTGTCGCGGTGCTGGCCCTTGCCGCTTGCAAAGCGAAGGAAAATGCCGCACCCGCTGCCGACTCCACTGCCACTGCGGCTCCCGCCATGGCCCCTGCGCCTGCCGCAGCGGACACCGGGATGAAGCATGACTCGACGATGATGAAGTCCGACACCGGAATGAAGCCGCAGTAACCACGCGGTTTGGAATTTGGAATCAGGAACGCACGCGGGGCGCAGCACGGCAGCTGCGCCCCGTTTGCGTTTCATGCGGCTGGAACCAGCCGTCACGTCACGACCGACGGGATGTGTTCCACCACGCGAACGCGTCGGGAACGCCGTCACGCGGCAGCATCGGCGGCGTCCAGCGCAGCTCGCGGCGCGCGAGGGCGGAGGAAAAGGGATTGTCGCGCGCGAGAAAGTCGAGTGAGCTGCCGGCGTGCGTGGCCAGCGACGCATGGCCGGTGAGGCGCAGCATCGCCGCGAGTGCCGCTAACGTGGCACGCGCCACGCCGCGTGGTACGGGCACCAGCCGCACGCGCCGTTTCAGTCCCTGGCCCGCGAGGCGCGCGAACTCCGCAACGGTCACGGCGGACTCGTTCGCAAGATTGTATGCCTTGCCGCCGGCTGCGTCACACTGCACCGCGCGCACCGCGCCGTCGGCCACGTTCGCGGCGTGCACAATCGCGAGCGTGGACACGCCGCCGTCGATCACGGGAAAGAATCCGCTGGCCATGGCGCGCGCGATGCGCGGTACGAACTGCCGGTCGCGCCTCCCATAGATGACATCAGGTCGCACCGCGGTGCCCCAGATGCGTCCCGAGCGGTGCGCGTCCAGTACCAGCGCTTCCGACTCCCGCTTGGAACGCGCGTACCAGTCTGCGTCCGCGAGCGGCCGCAACGGAGTCTCCTCGTCCGTGGGGTGATCCTGGAACCGCATCTCGCGCCCGTATACCGCGACGCTGCTCAGCTGCAGCAGTCGCGCGCCGCTGGCGGCCGCAGCCTCGACGACATGCTGCGTCCCGATCACGTTGACGGCGCGATAGTTCGTCCAGGAGGCGGCGGTAACCAGGGCGGCCGTGTGGAAGATCGCATCGCATCCATTGGCGGCCGTCATCAGGCTCGCCGGGTCGCGTACATCGCCCTGGATCAGCGCGACGCCTGTGCTCGCCAGCCATGCGGCGGCCGCCGCATCCCGCACCAGCGCACGCACGCTCCATCCCTCGGCAGCGAGACGCTCCACGATGTACGAGCCGACCTGCCCTGTGGCTCCGGTGACGAGCGCGCAGGGCATTCAGAGCGAGAAGGGCAGCTCCGCGACATCCACACTGGACTCGTTCTCCTGGCCGAGCGCGCGCAATGTGGTGCCGGGAGCGATCTCGCGGCGCACCATGGCCAGCGCGATGCCGCCCAGCCGCGGTGAGAGCGCGCCGGAACGAACGTCGCCCACCTGTTTGCCCGATGCATCCAGCAGCGCGGTGCCGTGCGCGGGCGGTTCGCTCTGTCCCACGAGCAGGCCGCGCAGTTGGCGATTCACGTGGCCGCGGAAGTGCACGCGGGCAACCACTTCCTGTCCCACATAGCATCCCTTCGTGTACGAGATGGCGTGCAGCTCGTCGAAGTTGGCTTCCTGCGGGATGGTGGTCTCGTCCATGTCGAGTCCCCATTCCGGACGGCCCGCCTCGATGCGCGCGATCTCGAAGGCGAGCAGGCCGGCCCGCGTGGCACCGGCATCTTCCGCGCGGTGCCAGACGTCGTCGTGCGCGCCGGCCGGCATGATGATCTCGTACCCCTCGAGGTCGAGGTCAGGCACTCGCGCGACGAACGCCGTGTCGGCAATCGCCGGCAGCGGGAGATGCGCATACGGCGCGAGCGCGCCCAGCGTGTCGGCGGACCATCCGGTGACAATGGCGGTAACGCGCCGCGCGCGCACGCCGAAGATGCCGAACTGGCGCCAGGATGCGGACTGATCCTCGTATCTGGCGATGCGCGGATTGATGTACTTGCGCACCATGGCCTGCCAGCCCTCCACCGCGCGCGGCGGGACATCCAGGACGAGGTGATCGGCGCAGACGAAGATGCGCACGTCCGCCACGATTTTTCCGCGCGGATTGAGCGCGGCGGCATAGGCGCCGTTTCCGGCGGTGAGGGCCTGCACGTCATTCGTGACGAGGCCCGCGATCATCTCGGCGGCGCGGGCACCGTCCACGCGCATGCGCCCACGTGCGTCCCGGTGCACCAGCATGGCGCCGGCACGCAGCGCCGCGTACTCGGTTGCGATGTCACCGTAGTGCAGCACGACGGGGCGACCCGCAATGGAGCCTTCGGCGGGAGGTCGTCCGGACAGCGCGGACATGGCGCTCATCGCCGGAAGCTACACGCGCGTCGCGCGCCTGCGCTACGGGGCCGCAGCGGCGTACGCGGCATCGAGGAGATCCACCGGATGCACCACGCGCGTGCGGACGCCCGCACGCAGCAGCCCCGCACCGATGTGCATGAGGCACCCCGGATTTCCGGTGACGACGAAGTCCGCGCCGGTGGCGGCAATGTTCGCGAGCTTGGGCGCGAGCACCTGCTGCGCCAGCTCGGGCTGCAGCAGGTTGTAGATGCCGGCGCTGCCACAACACTGATCCGCGTCCGTGAGCGGCACGAGCGTCAATTTCGGGATGCGCGCGAGCACAGCCCGTGGGGGCCGGTCAATGCGCTGGCCGTGTACGAGATGACAGGGTGCATCGTAGGTGACACGGAGGGCGAGGGAACCGCCCGGCCGGGGACCGGCACTGGCGAGCAGCTCGCTCACGTCCCGCACGCGCGCCGCGCACGCCGCTGCACGAGTGGCCCACACGGGGTCGTCCTGCAGGAGATGCCCATACTCCTTCATCGTGGCGCCGCATCCGGATGCGTTCACGGCGATGGCCGCGGTGCCCGAGCGCTCGAATGCGGCGATGTTCGCGCGGGCAAGCGCGCGGGCGCCATGCAGGTCGCCCGCGTGTGCGTGCAGCGCGCCGCAGCAGCGCTGTCCGGGCGCACGAACCACCTCGTAGTCGTTCGCGGCGAGTGTCCGTTCCGTCGCGCGATTGGTGGCGGCGAACAGCCCTTCCATGACACAGCCGCGCAGCAGCGCGACGGTGCCGCGCATGCGGGAGCCGTGCGGCCGATACGAGCGCCGGCCGAGGCGCGGCGTCGCCGAGGCGGCCAGCATGGCGAACGCAAACCCCAGCCGGCCGCGCAGTCGCGCGAGCACGCGTGGCAGTCCGGTCGCGCGCAGCAGCCGCGAGGCGAGGAGCGCCGGCCGCAGCACGATGGCGTGCGCGAAGATCCAGAGAACCACGCGGGCCGTTGCCGGCGGCCGCACGCGTTCGGCGATCGCGGCGCGCGTGGCTTCCAGCAGCTGGCCGTACGGCACGCCAGATGGACAGGCCGTCTCGCAGCCGCGGCACCCCAGGCAGCGATCGATATGCTCCTGCAGCGCGGGATCATCCAGGGGGAGCGTACCTTCCACGACCGAGCGCATGAGCAGGATGCGACCGCGCGGGGAATCATTCTCGTCGCCCAACGCGAGATACGTGGGACAGGCCTGCAGGCAGAACCCGCAGTGCACGCACGTCATGATGCCCGGCACGACCCCGGCGAGTGGTGTGCCCGGGACGGCACACGGCGCGCTGGATGCGTGCTCGTTCACGTTGTCGCTCCGAGAATGCCGGGATTGAGAATGCCGTCCGGATCGAAGGTCTGTCGTACCCGCGACGCCAGGCGGCCGCGCAGCGCGTGGGGCACGTGGGGCCACGCGAGGTCGGGGAGACGTTCGAAGATCACCGTGCCGGGAAGTGTCGCGCACGCGGCGATCGCACGATCAACCGCCTCGGGCGACGGCGCGGGCACGATGCACCGGACCACGCCGCGGTCCACGGTGCCGTGCATGAGGGCGGGGCGCGCATCGGCATCAGCGCGAGTCGGGTCACGCGTCGCCTCACGCGTCACGTCGCGCGCCGCCATCCAGCACTCGGTCAGGCGAGACGCGGGCATCGAGATGCGCATGACCATGGCGTGCTCCGGCTCACACGCGCGGAGCGCGTTCCACACCGAAGCGGGCACGGTCGCGACATTGCCGGCAAAGCGGAGCGTGGCGCGCTGTGCGCGCACGCTGTCCACATTTCCGCCGAGCCGGACGAGCAGCGCCATGGTGTCCGCCAGACCGAGTACGCGGGCCAGTGGTGCATTGACCAATTCCAGTGCGAGCGGTGCGATCGCGGCCGTCCGGAGGCGGACGAGGAGCGTGCCGAGCGTGTCCGGATGCTCATCGATGGACAGCGCGAGTGTGTCGTCCACTTCGGGCAGTGCGCGCAACCGCACGGTGACTTCCGTGATCACGCCGAGCGTGCCCCACGATCCGGTGAAGAGTCTGGTCAGATCGAAACCGGCGACGTTCTTCACGACGCGGCCGCCCGAGCGAACGGTGCGGCCATCCCCTGTCACGATTTCGAGCCCGAGCACGTTGTCGCGCGGCGTGCCGAAGGCGAACGCCAGCGGGCCGGATGATGCGGTGGCGACCGTGGCACCGAGCGTACCGGACGGCTTCCCGAACGGGTCGAGCGCGAGCCATTGATGCTCGGCGCCGGTCGCGTGGGCAATCGCCTCCAGGCTGGTTCCCGCTCGCGCGGTGAGTGTGAGATCGCCCGGGTTGTAGTCCACGATGCCGGCCAGCGCCGAGAGCGAGAGCATGCTGAGGGCGGATGTGGGACGGCCCGCGTTCAGCCAGTGCGCCGCGCCGGCTATGCGCAGCGCCGCGCGACGGTCGCGGGCCTCACGCACGTGGTTCGCGATCCCGGCGGACGTGTCCGGCGCGGCGCTGGACATCATCGCGCGGCGGGTGCCATGCGCCACTCCCGGCAGGCATGCACGGGCACGACCTTGCCGGGATTGGCGCGATGCGCCGGGTCGAAGACATCGCGCAGGCGACACTGCGCGTCGAGAGAGTCAGGCGAGAAGATGAGCGACATGTACTCGAGTTTGTCGAGCCCCACGCCGTGCTCGCCGGTGATCGTGCCGCCGGCATCGACACAGGCGCGCATGATCTCGCGCATGGCCTGATGCACCCGGTCCGTCTGCTCCGCATCACGCGCGTCGAATCCGATATTCGGGTGGAGATTCCCATCGCCGGCGTGAAACACGTTACAGACCTGAATGTGCCAGCGTTCGGCAATGCCGTGGATTGTGCGCAGCACATCGGGAAGCTTCGTACGCGGGATCACGGCATCCTGCACGACGAGCGACGGAGCCACCCGTCCCATTGCGCCGAAGGCCTTCTTGCGTCCCTGCCAGAGACGCGCGCGTTCCGCTTCGTCGCGCGCGATGCGGACGGCCCGGGCGCCGCACTCCAGACAGATCCGCTCCACCTCGCGGACATCGGCATCCATGCCGGCCGCGAGACCGTCGAGCTCGATGAGGAGCACGGCGTCCGCGTCAGCGGGATACCCCGCGGCGTAGATGGAGGCTTCCACCGCACGAATGGTGGGACCGTCCATCATTTCCAGCGCGGCGGGAACGATGCCGCGGGCAATGATGGCGGACGTCGCGCGCGCGCCCGCGTCCAGCGCCATGAAGTCGGCGAGCATCGTGCGCACGGCCTCGGGATTTCTGGACAGTCGCACCGTGACCTGACGCGCGATGCCGAAGCAGCCCTCCGAGCCGATGAACGCGCCGAGCAGATCGTAGCCTTCGCACTCACCGGCGGCGTTGCCGAGCGTGACCAGCTCGCCGTCGGGCAGAATCACCTCGAGTTCGGTGACGTGATTCAGCGTGACGCCGTACTTCAGGCAATGCGGTCCACCGGAATTCTCCGCGATGTTGCCCCCAATCGTGCACGCCGTCTGGCTCGACGGGTCGGGCGCGTAGTGCAGGCCGTGGCGGGCGGCGGCGCGCGAGATCGACGCGTTCACGGTGCCGGGTTCGACGACTGCGAGCTGATTGACGGGATCGATGGACAGAATCGCCGTCAGCCGGTTGAGCCCAATGATGACGGCATCATCCTTGGCGAGCGCGCCGGCGGAGAGGCCGGTACCCGCGCCGCGTGGAACGAAGGGACAGCCTTCACGGGCGAGGAGCCGGACCACCTCGACGAGCGCGTCCCGCGTTTCGGGAAACACCGCGAGGCTGGGCGGGCTGTGGTAGGTCGGCAATCCGTCGGAGCCGTAGGCAAGCAGCTCGCTCGACCGGTCGAGCAGCGCGCGCGGGCCCACGATCTCGCGGAGGGCAGCGGTGAGCGGATGGGCCACGGGCGGAGAGCGGGGTACGGGGAGGAGTTGAAGGGGGATGCCTGTAATGTACACAGGGGAACTGGAGAGACCCGACCGGCGCTGGCAGGATGCGGACGGATGCGGAAGGGGCAGCCTGGTGGGC
>JBOHTE010000511.1:0-1867 GCA_050733555.1 Gemmatimonadaceae bacterium
CCCACTGCCAGCCCCTGCGGCAACCGGGAGCTAGTTCAGGTGCTGCTGAATCCTGGCTTCCAGCTTCGCCTTGGGCAGGGCGCCAATGATGGTGTCCACCAGCTTCCCGTTCTTGAAGAACAGCAGAGTGGGAATGCTGCGCACGTTGAAGCGCATGGCCGTGCTCGGATTGGCATCCACGTCCAGCTTCGTGACCTTGAGCTTGCCGTTGTACTCGGCCGCCAGCTGGTCGAGAATGGGAGCAACCATGCGGCATGGACCGCACCAGGTCGCCCAGAAATCAACGACTGCCAGCCCCTCGTGTTTCTCGATCTCCTGCGCGAAATCGCTATCGGTTACCGCCATGGCACTCGACATCGTCCTGACCTCCACAGTAAGCGGCATGCGCCGCAATGTCATTCGCGTGTACATTACGCTCCGATCGCGTCCTCTGACGGAGCATACTCATGTCTTCCACCGCTCGTCCCGGCGCACGCATTGCGCACATCGGCATCGCCGTGCGCGCCCTGAACGAGATGCTGCCCTTCTACCGCGATGTACTCCAGCTTCCCGATGTGCCGCTCGACGGTGCGGACGGCGCCCGCATTGCCGGGCTGGCCGCCGGTGGGTCGCTTGTGGAATTACTCGAGCCGGAACGCACCGAATCACCGATCGCCAGGTTCATCGAAAAGCGCGGCCCCGGAATTCACCACGTCTGCTTTGCCATGGACGATCTGGATGCCGCACTGGACCGCTGCCGGCGCGCGGGAATCCGCCTGATCGACGAATCGCCCCGCGTGGGCGCAGATGGGAAACGCATTGCCTTCCTGCACCCCGCCGCCACCGGCGGCGTCCTCATTGAACTTACCGAAGAATAACGGCGAGGGATGCGCTTTCGTTCCAGCAGACCGCACCTCGGGACGGACTCAGGGCTGCGCGCAGAGATCCCGCACCGGCTCCAACTGGGCGTCGAGCACGTACCAGCGATCCGACGGCCCCTGGACGGCGGTGAAGATAGTTGCGCGCGTCGTAGGCCCCTTGGTGAGCCGCACCTGGAGCTGGTGGGTGTCGGGCTTGGTGGCGACGTCACTCGCGATCACGAAGCTGTCATGGCTCAGATAGCACTGCATGATGAGTTCGCGCTTCTCGAGCTGCGCACGATCCACGACGTCACGCGCCGGTCCCTTGGACGTCCCCCACACGGAGGACATGGCCTGGAGGTCCTGCGCCTTGATGGCGCCCAGAAACGTCTCCACGGCCCTGCGCGGACTCGCGGCGCCGGTGAGCTGCCCGGTACTGGTGGTGGCTGCGCCGCCACCACAGGCGGCCAGCGCGAGCGCGACGAGAACGACGATGCAGTGCTTCACTCGTGTCACTCCTTGGTGAACCGGTACGGTGAACCGGTGCGAACCTAACGGTCGAGCCCCATGCGAGCAACCCGCCAGCGATTGTACATCAACGTGGACCACATCGCGACCCTGCGGCAGGCGCGTCGCACCGACGAACCGGACCCCGTGGAAGCCGCCCTCCTGTGTGAGAACGCGGGTGCCGATGGCATCACCGCGCACCTCCGCGAGGACCGGCGTCATATACAGGACGATGATGTGCACCGTCTGGCACGGACCATTCAGACGGTGCTGAATCTGGAAATGGCGCTGACGCCCGAGATGCTGGACATCGCGGAGGCGCTGCGTCCGTATCAGGTCACGCTCGTGCCCGAACGCCGGGAAGAGGTCACCACCGAAGGCGGGCTCGATCTCGGCCACGATCCGGCTCGGATCGCGGACGGGATTGCGCGGTTGAAACGCGCGGGGGTGCGTACGAGTCTGTTCATTGGCCCGGATGAGCAGACGGCGCGCCAGGCCGGCGAACTCGGGGCCCAGGCGAT
>JBOHTE010000512.1:0-3252 GCA_050733555.1 Gemmatimonadaceae bacterium
CACGTGCTGACGTCGTTCGGGACGCATCTCCTCCGCGAACTTGGTGATCCCGTGGTCCTTGCGGTATTCCGCCTGGCGATCGCCGAGGCGGCCCGCGCACCGGAGGTCGCGCAGGTGCTCGATTCGATAGGCCGCGCGACCGCGCGCGCGGCCTTGCGCAAGATCATGGCGGGAGCCCGGGCGTCCGGATTGCTCGAGGGCAGTCCTGCTGCACTGGCCGGGCAGTTCCGCGGACTGCTCCTTGGTGATGCGATTGTCGGCCTGCTGCTCGGCGTGACCGAGCGACCGAGCCCGCGCGCCGTCGCGGCGCGTGCGCACGACGCGGCCGACGCCTTCCTGCAGCTTCATCAGCGGCCGAATGACACCGGGCGCGCGGCCTGACGCCAACTTCTGCTGCGAGCGGTCACATCATCGCGAGCACAGCGAGCGCAAGCCGCTCATTCGTGGCAAGCAGTCCGCGCCCGTGCAATGGCGCTCGGCGAACGCGAGCTGCTTGCCGTCGGGGGAAATGGCCGGATAGCAGATGCCGCCCGATACGGTGAGTTGTGTCTTGCTGCTGAGCGAGGCCTGGCTGCGCGTGACCGGGGTCGAAACGGCCACGCACGGCCCACGCGCTGGTGGCGATGGCGGCGGAACATCAGGAGTGCGAGCCGAGGCGCTCGCGTGAGCGTACGCTACGGCGCAATGGGGCGATCGGTAGCGACGCTTAGCCTGGCTCCATCGGATCGGGCAACCCAATCAATCGACTGGTATTGCAATGGTTCAGACAGCGGTCGCTGACCATGTCTTCCATGCCTTGTCCAACTCGACTCGCCGGAAGGTTCTGGAGCATTTGACGATGGGACCAGCCACCGTGAGCGAGCTGGCCGCACCGTTCGACATGAAGCTCCCCTCGTTCGTGCAGCATCTCTCGGTGCTCGAACAGTGCCGGCTGGTGAAGTCACGCAAGCGAGGGCGTGTACGCACGTATGAGATCGCCCCCGAGCGATTCAGGGTCGCTGAAGACTGGCTGACCGCGCGTCGTCAGTTGTGGGAAGCCCGGCTGGACCGGTTCGACGAGTACGTCAAACAACTCAAGGACAAGAAGTCCGCATCATGAGCACGCACATCGCCGTCAACCCGAAACTGGATCTCGTGTTCGAACGGTCCATCGATGCGCCCACCCGGCTCGTCTGGGACGCGCTGACGAAACCGGAGCATCTCAAGGAGTGGTACATGCCCAGGGAGTGGGGGCGCGTGACGCGAACTTAAATGGACGTGCGGCCGGGCGGCATCTTCAGCATCGACATCGCAACGGCGACTGGGCAGGAGTGCCCCAATCTTGGCTGTTTCCTGGAAGCCGTTCCTGAGAAGCGACTGATCTGGACCTCCATGCTGTTCCCCGGCTACCGTCCGGCGGTCTTTGGCGACGTGCCCATCACCGCCATCTTCACGCTGGAGAACACGGGAACTGGCACCCGTTACGTGTTCACTGCCCTGCACCGGGATGACGCGGACCTCGAAAAGAACAAGACGTCGGGTTGGCAGCAGGGGACTGAGATCGCCCTCAATCAGCTCGTGGAGCACGTGAAGTCGATGAAGTAGTTCAGGGCGAACGATGACGCCCGGCTCTGGTCGTCTTCCATTTTGCTGCATGGCGAGCGAGTCGGGCGCTACCACTCGGGTCTCGACATCAGGTGAGGTGTGTCGTCTGTCCAACGCCGCAAGCGAATCAGACAGGCAATCGGAACCGACAGCGTCCGGCCATCCACCAGCTCGATGACGAGATCGTCATCGTTGACCGAGACTGTTGCCGCAAGGGGGGGGTAGAGCGCATCTCACTCGGAGAAGAAGTCATTCCATGCCTCCAGAAGTCTCTGCTCGTTCTCCTCGACTACGGTAGTGAGCCGTCTCAAGTCAATTGGAGTTCTCCGCGTGAGCGGCGCTGTTATCGCGCCGCGTGCGGGTGAGCAAGGGCATCGCGCCGGCTGGTCTCCGGCCGGAATCACGAATACCTTCATCGGCATGGTGAGTGGCTGCGGACTGTTCGCGCCCGCTCGCGCGTTCCAGTCCTCATCACGACACGCCTGATGCCGGGCTCTACCGCAGTGCATCAACCGCTCGAATTCTCGACCGCAGTGGAGGCCGCCGCCCGACCCGCAGCGTCCGTGCCCCGTGCGCATCACGCGCGCCGCTGGATGGGCAGGACGGCGCTCCTGCTCGGCACCGCGGTCGTGCTGGCTGCGATCATCTGGCAGGCGATTGCCCTTGGCGGGCTTCCTGATCCGCTGGTCGTGGGATCCGGCCGCGACGGCGCGACGGCGCGAGTGGTCGAGATCGCCATCCTCGTCTTTCGCGAGGGGCTGGAGTCAATCCTCGTACTGGCGGCCGTGACCGCCAGCTTCGTTGGCGCGAGCACATCGATGCGTCGCCCTGTCGCGGCGGGCGTCGCCGCCGGACTGCTCGCCACCATCGTCACGTGGCTCGCCGCGGTACGCATACTCGACAGCCTGGGCGACAACGTCGCCGCGCTGCACCTGCAGGCCGTCACCGGCCTCCTTGCGATCGTGGTGCTCCTCGTGGTAATGAACTGGTTCTTCCACAAGGTCTACTGGTCGGGGTGGATCTCGCTCCACACACGACGGAAGAAGGCGCTGATCGAGCAGCCGCGGCGCTCGCGCGCGGCGTTGCTGTGGGGGCTCGCGCTACTCGGCTTCACGTCGTTCTACCGCGAGGGATTCGAGGTGGTGCTCTTCCTCCAGAGCTATCGGCTGCGGCTCGGCGGTGGTCCGGTGCTGGATGGCGTGCTCGTGGGCGCCGCCCTCACAGCCATTGTTGCTCTGCTGACCTTCGTGGCGCATCACCGGCTCCCATACAAGAAGATGCTGGTCGCCACCGGCGCGATGCTCGGCGCCGTGCTCCTCGTGATGGTGGGCGAGCAGGTGCAGGAGATGCAGCTGGCGCACTGGCTCTCCACGACCACCATCACACCGCTCGCGCACCACATGCCGAAGTGGCTGGCGCTCTGGTTCGGCATCTCGCCAACGGTGGAAGGACTCGCGGCGCAGGCGCTCGCCGCGCTCCTCGTGCTCGGCTCGTACGGTGTCGTCCAGCACCAGCTCGCGCGACACAGGAAAATCGCGCCTTCCCGAGCATGAAAGCCCGCCACCAGTGACATCACACCGCCAGCGAACCAGCAGCGCGGCATTGATCAGCCACGGATGACCCGCGAGCACAGCACCGCGCAGGTGACACTCGCGATACGTGCAGACG
>JBOHTE010000513.1:0-1023 GCA_050733555.1 Gemmatimonadaceae bacterium
AGCCAGGGACGCCTCGTGTATGCCGTCCCCGGCAGCGCCGTCGCCGCGTTCCTCGCGCGCTGACGCCTCATCGCGCAACCCACCGCGCAACCCACCGCGCGGCCGCCTGCTGCATGGCGGGCTCGCCGCCCCAGGCCGTGGCGATGGCGCCGGCAGCCAGGAGCTCGCGGATGAGCCGGGGATGGCCGAACTGCAGCACCAGCGCGTCGGGCATCGCGTCGCACAGCTCGTGCATGATCGCCTGCGTCGCGTCGCTGTAGCCCGCGCGTCCCTTCCCCGCACGTGCTTCGCCAAAGAGCGCGATCATGGGCACGGCCGAGTCGTGCGGTTCGCGCGTGTCGAGCACCCGCACGGTCCAGCCGTCCGCGCGCAGCGTGTCCACGAACGGCTTCGCCACGGTGGAGGCGGGCCGGTCGGGCGTATCATCGTCCACCACGATCACGTCGAGTGGCGACTGCAAATCCGGGCGCGCGCCGCGCACCATGCGCACCACACGGTCCGCGAGCTGCTGCCCCCACGCGATGTCGGTGCTCGACGGCTTGCGATATTCATTGGGCGGCGACGCCCACTGCGCCCACTTCTGCCGACGGCGCACGGATTGCTGCACGAGATCCGGGTTCAGCTCATGCTTCTCGAGCGCGTTCACGAGCGTGCTCGCCACGGCCTCGAGGTCCCCCGGGTAGAGCAGCACATCGCACCCCGCGTTCAGCGCCGCCACTGCCACCGCGCCCTCGCTGCGCCCGCTGATCACGCCTTCCATGACGAGCGAGTCGCTCACGATGAGGCCGTCGAAGTGAAACTGCTGGCGCAGCAGCCACTGCAGCATTTCGCGTGAGAGCGTCGCGGGCACGCCGCTCGCATCGAGCGCCGGATACGCGACGTGCGCGGTCATCATCGCCGCGACGCCCGCCGCGATCGCCGCACGGAACGGGATGAGATCCACGTCGAACAGCTCCTTTTTCGTGGCATCCACCGTGGGCAGCTCCAGGTGCGAATCCGCGGTCGTGCGACCGTGTCCGGGAT
>JBOHTE010000514.1:0-1757 GCA_050733555.1 Gemmatimonadaceae bacterium
GCCACTGCCACAGCCGGCGGGAAGTTCGTGGCCGGCGCGTTGGTCCCCGACGGGTCCTATAGCTATCGCATCGAGAGCGCCCGCGACCTGAGTGACATGCAGCTCAAGGATCGCACCGGGACAGGGAAGACGAGCAAGGTGGGACGCGACAACTTCTCCGAGATCAACACAACGCACTATACGAACGACGACGGCCGCTATACCACGGCCAACTCGCGTGCCTTCGAGGCATGGCTGCAGCACACCCAGCGCGACCAGATTCGCGTGGAGGTGGTGAGTCCGTTCGGTTGCGTCTTTGGCCTGCGCGACGCCGCCGACGATTGGTCGTTCTACCTGCAGGAGAGCGTGACCGTGACCTCGCGCAAGCTGCGGAAAAAGAAGGTCAACCTTCGGTCCGTCCTCGTGCCCGACCCCACGGCGACGCAGCTCGTGAAGCCACTGCGGACGTGGCAGTTCTATCCCGGCAACGAGTCGGCCACGGTACAACCCGAGTTCACGCGAGTGGATGGGTGAGGACGGCGGACCGTCCTGCGCTCGCATGGGGGCCGGGGAATCAGCGGAGTGAAGTGTCCGGCCTCAAAGTTGGCCTCATCATCGCCTGGGCGATCGGCGTGCCGATCCTCACGTCGATGCAGCCGGCCGCCGAGCGAGTGTGACTCGCCGACCACACGCTGACCATCTGGCGCACACAGGTGCGCTTCATCGGCGCGGGAGCGATCGGGGTCGCGGCGAGCTAGACGGACCGCCTGGGAGGTCGGCCGCCACACGGCGGTGCGCCATCGGCGAGGGCCTGCAGTAAGGTGTTCTCCAGCTTCTGCTGCGACGCGGATTCGGCCTCACCAGCACCGGCGTCCAACGCCGAAAAAAATCCTCGACTTTCCGCACAGCCCTCATTATCGTCGTGGCCTCCGGAAGGGAATCGGGACATTTTCCACCCGTGACGCGCGTTTCGCGCTGAGCGACGACCGGGCATCCGGCGTGGCGGCTTGTTTCGCGTGAAGGGAGTGGCAGCGGTGTATCTGCTCCTTGGGGATCGGTGGGACCCTTGCTGCCAGGGCGTTCTCACGGCGCTCGAGGCCGGGGGATATGCGGCCCGAATCCTTTCCAATCCGCTCATGGACCCGTCGCGCTTCGCGTGGCGGCTGGATAATGAGCGGTCCGTCAGCCGGTTCTTCCTGGGCGACGAGCCTCCAGTGGAGAGTGACGAGATCTCGGGTGTGCTCGTGCGCGCTGCGGGCTGGCTGGATCCCACCGGTTGGCGACCCGATGACCTGATCTACGCGTAGGGCGAAACGCAGGCGGCGCTGCTGGCCTGGTTGTGGAGCCTGCGTTGCCCTGTCGTCGGTCGTCAGCCCCCGGCGATATGGTATCGCCCTCGCCCGCCGCTTCCCGTGTGGTATCCCCTGCTGAGACGGTGCGGGCTTCCGACTCCCGAAACACTCGTGACCAACGACTCGGAAGAAGCGCGCGATTTTGGCGGGCGCATCGCGTCGAAAGGAATGGCGGGCATCATCTACGGGCCGCTCACGAGCGAACAGCGCTATGTGGTGACGACCGAGGAGGAATGGAAGGGACTCGCCGCGCTGCAGCTTCATGCGCCGGTCTGCCTGTCCTGTCCACACGGAGCCGTGCGGACCGCGTGTGTCGTGGGCGAATCCGTGGTCTGGGAGGACGACCCGCCTCCCGAGACGGCGCGCCTCGAGCCCGCTCTGCGTCGCTTCGCCGTGGCCGCGGGTCTTGACTTCGTGCAACTTGCC
>JBOHTE010000515.1:0-1972 GCA_050733555.1 Gemmatimonadaceae bacterium
TTTCCGGAGTCGCTGGCCGAGCACGCGCGACGCGATCTGGAGGAGCTGGGCGTGGAAGTGCACACGAATGCGCGCGTCACCCGTGTGACGGATCACACCGTGTACCTGGATGACACGCACTACGTCGCGCGCACGGTTCTCTGGGCCGCCGGCAACGCCGCGTCGCCCGTGGGGCGCACACTCGGCGCGCCGGTGGACAGCGCCGGGCGCGTGCGCGTCGAGAAGGACCTGTCGGTACCCGGTCATCCGGAAGTGTTCGTGGTGGGCGACCTGGCGTCGATCGAGCAGGCGAACGGCACGCCCGTGCCGGGCGTCGCACCGGCCGCCATGCAGATGGGGCGCACGGCCGCGGAGAACATTCTGCGACTCATGGATGGCAAGCCCACGGCGGACTTCCATTATTTCGACAAGGGGAATCTCGCGACGATCGGTCGGCACAAAGCCATCGCGGATTTCGGTCGGGTGCATGTCACGGGGTATGCGGCGTGGTGGACCTGGCTGTTCGTCCACATCCTCTATCTCGCTGGCTTCACCAACCGCCTGAGCGTGCTGCTGCAGTGGGGGTATGCGTACGTGACGTATCAGCGCGGCGCGCGGCTCATCACGGAGAAAGAGGATGGGTGAGGGGGGGCGGGACGCGGGAAGCCGGGACGCGGGACACGGGGACGCGGGAAGGCGGGACGCCGGGAGACGCGACCAGCAGCCGTCCAGACGAGCGCGTGTGGTGGTGGCGCTGGCGATTGGCATGCTTGCAGTTGCGCTCCTGCTCGTTGGCCGCAGTCTGCAATCGCGACCCAGCGACTTCGATCAGGTCTGGTTCGGTGCGCGCGCGATCTGGTCAGGGCAGAATCCGTACGAGTTGATCGGGCCGGGGCGTGCGCTTCAGTGGGACTGGCCTCTATACTATCCGGCCACCGCGCTCATCCTGGTGTCGCCGCTGGCGCTGCTGCCGCTCGTACTGGCGCGGGCGGTCTTTGTTGGCGCGTCCACGGCACTGCTCGCATATGGCGTGACGCGGGAATCATGGTTTCGGTTGACGCTCTTTTGCAGCGGTGCATACGGGATCGCCGCGATGGCTGCGCAGTGGTCACCGCTGCTCACGGCAGCCATCTGCCTCCCGGCCCTGGCGTTTGTTGTGCCGGCCAAGCCAAACATTGGAACCGCGATCATCGCATCCAACCCAACGCGCGCCACGCTCCGTAGCGCGACGCTGGGAGCTATAGTACTGGTCGCAGTCAGCCTGATTCTCATGCCCTCCTGGCCTATGAGGTGGCTGGCGACTGTGCGATCGGGGTCGGGTTTTCTGGCGCCCATAGGCTACCGGGGCGGTGTGCTTCTTCTATTGGGGCTGTTGCGGTGGCGACGGCCTGAGGCAAGGCTGCTGATCGCATTGGCAATTCTGCCACACAATCTGGTGATTTATGCCACGTTACCGCTGTTCGTCATTCCGCGCACATTTGGCGAAATGCTGGCCATGACGGCGCTCAACACGCTCGCCCTGATCTGCATTACGCTGGTTGTGCAGTTGCATGCGCCGAGCTTCGTGGACAACCGGTACATGGCGGGTGACGTTCTGGTTGCGCTCTGCTATCTACCGGCCCTGTTCATGGTGCTCATGCGGCCGAATGAGGGCGCGCTTCCCGCATGGATCGAGCGCCGCGTTCCCTGGCTGCGGGCGAGATCCGGGAGCGAGTCTCTCGACATCGGATAGAATCGCGGCAGGTCACCCATGTTCGATGTCGCCGGCCTTAGCAGGTACACACGGCGATCCGGATAGCGGTTCATGAGCAGCGTGTCGCGCGCGCCCAGATCGCGCGCGTAGATGTTGTCACCGCCGTGCGCGAGCAGGAGCGGGAGAAAGAGCGTGAAGCCGGCGTTGTCTTCCTGCACGTTCGCTACACACTCGGGAGCATACGGCGTATCAGGCAGCGCCCGCTCCGACGGGTCGGGCGAGTACGGCGAGATGATCGTG
>JBOHTE010000516.1:0-7524 GCA_050733555.1 Gemmatimonadaceae bacterium
TCACCTGGTCGTCAGGATCGTCGAATCCTCCGCCGCCACCTTTGGGCTTGAAGATGCCGATCACCTCGAACGGTGTACCGCTGATCCGGATGGTTTGCCCCAACAGGGCAAGGTTATTGCCCGAACCGAGATTCTCGGCCGTGGTGGAACCAAGCAGGGCGTATCGCTGCCGGCCCCGGTCATCGGCCTCCGTGAACATGCGCCCCGCGGCAAGCGTGTATTTCCGCACGTCCATGTAGTTCGGCGTGGTCCCGATGATGTCAACGGACGAATTGGCATTGCGGAACTGCACCTGCAACTGCCTGGTCATTTCCGGTTCGACCGCACCCAGCGTCGCGCCTTGCTCCTGCAACGCGACGGCATCCGACACCTGGAGCCGGGCCCGGTCCGTGGATGACGCCACGCCGCCCTGGAACACCTGGCCCGGCCTGACCGTGAGCATGGTGGTCCCGAGTGATGCAATCCGTTCGTTCACGGCCTGCTGTGCGCCCCGGCCAAGTGCGACCACGGCAATGACTGCTGCCACGCCAATGACAATGCCCAGCATGGTGAGCAGTGACCGGAGTTTGTTGGCTCGCAGCGCCGCCAGCGCGACGAGCAGCGTTTCGCCGAGCAGCATGGTTAGGACCCTCCGCGTCCCCCGCCACCACGACGGCCGCCGGTACTGGTACTGTTGCTCTTCTGGTTCTGGGTGGAATTCATGCCGGGAAGCGACATGAAGCCCTGAATTCGCTGCAGCCGTCGTTGCTGCGCCTGCATGAGCATGGCGGTCGTGACGATTGCCACCTGTTCGCCTTCCTTGAGGCCCGAGAGCACTTCCGTCACATCGTAGTTGCCGATACCGAGCATGACCAGCCGCGGTACGAACGTGCCGTTCTGCGCGACGAACACGAGGCCCATGTGCTGCCCCGGGACACCGCCCTGGCCACCCATTTCGCCACGACCCTGGCCACGCATGAGGCCGCCGCGGTTGGCGCCGCCACGATTGAAGCTGCCGGTGCGTCCCCCGGCCGGTGGTCCGCTGCCCGGGCTGCGTGGCGCGCCGGCCGCGGCGCCTTCGGCGCCACCCTGGCCACGCTGGCCAGGCCTGGATCCGCTTCCGTCCGTACCACGCGACGCGATGGCCCCGGCCTGCGCCACTTCCGTCGTTCCCGGGCGCTGCCGACCGCTGCCAAGACTGGCCATCTGCTCCTGCACCGATTTCGTTACGTCATCGCTGTTCAGCTTGAGCGCCTCCGCCACGTTGGCCGCATCACGCGGCTGGCGAACGGCGTCGTTGGACACGACCAGCGCGTTCGTCTCGTGCGACACGAGAATCGAGACGTCGCTGTTCATACCCGGCATGAGCGCGCGATCCTGATTGTCCAGGTGGACGAGCACGGGGAACATCGTGACGCTCTGCTGCACCGTGGCCTGCGGCGCGATCTTCTCCACCGTGCCGTGGAATGTCCGGTTGGGATACGCATCCACCTTGATGGACGCCTTCTGTCCCGGCTGCACGTGTCCGATGTCGCTCTCACCCACGAGCGCACTGTCCATCACCTGGCTCAGGTCCGCCATCTGCATGAGCAGCGTGCCGCCGCCCGCGTTGTTGACGGCGGAGGCGATGACCTGTCCGGACGAGACGTCCTTCTCGATCACGGTGCCCGCGATGGGCGCGCGAATCGTCGCATCCTCGAGCGCGATGCGCGCGTTCTCGAGGTTGGTTTTGGCGGCGGCGCGCTGCGATTGCGCGTTCGCGTAGTTGAGCGTCGCCGTTTCCAGTTCGGGCGCCGTGATCACGCCCTGCTTGGAAAGGTCCTTCGCGCGATCGAGCTGCGCCTTCGTCACCGTGAGATTCGCCTCTGCCGCGGCACGCGCCGCAACCGCCTGGTTGTAGCTGTTCTGCACCTGGCGCGGGTCAATCTGCGCGAGCAGATCGCCGGGCTTGACCTGCGATCCCATGGATACCGGCAGCTTCATGATCTGCCCGGATGCCTTGGAGCGTACCTGGACGGTGTTGATGGGCTGAATGACGCCGGTGGCTTCCACGTCAATCGTGATGTCCTGACGCGTGACTGGCGCCGTCTGGATCGCGGTGGAGGGGTCGGCCTTCTTCTTGTTGCATGCCGCCAGGCCGAGGCCCAGGGCTGCGATCGCAACCAATCGTTTCACGGAAATCTCCTGGTATCGCAAGCGGTCTAGAGGTCCCGACCGATGAGCGCTTCGAGCTGCGCCTTGGCCACGCGTGCGTTGTAACGCGCTTGAATGAGCGCGGCGCGCGCCTGCACGAGCGCCGTCTCCGATGTGAGGACATCGAGTATGGTGGACGCGGACAGATTGTAGCGCTGCTTCTGGACGCGCAGGTCCTCTTCGGCGGCCGCGACGGACAGGGTCTGAATGTCAACCTGCTGCTGCGCCGTACGCAGTGCGGCGAGGGCCTGGACGAACGTCTGCTGTGCGCCGAGCATCGCGTCGCGCAACTGCGCATCCGCATTCTGCGCCGCGACATCGGCATTCACGACGCCCTGTTCGCGCTGCAGCTGGTTGAAGATCGGGTAGCTGAGGGCGAAGCGCAGGTTGTTCTGATAGGCGTACTTGTCCGCGAACGCGGTGAAGGCGTCATTGCTCCCGCTGCCCGTGAGGCCGAAGCTCGCGGTGAGCGTGGGCAGATATGGCGCCCGCGCGGCCTTCGCGGAGGCATGGGCCGCTTGCTGCGAGGCCTGCGCCTGCTGCACAAGCGGCCCGTTGAGCGCCAGTTGCGCGAGCGTGGCGCTGTCCACGGGGGCAATGGCCTGCTGGAGCGTGTCCTCGGGGAGCGCGGTGACGGTGAATGGCGTGGCGACGAGCCGCGTGAGCGCCGCGTTGGCGGCGGTCACGTCGTTCTTCGCCGTGAGGATGGCGAGCTGGGCGTTGCCGACGGCAATCACCGAGCGCAGCGAATCCGATCGGGTCACCATCCTGGCACGCAGATTCGCGATGGAGGTCTTGAGCTGTTCCTCTGCCTCGCTCGACTGGGATTCCGCCGCGGATTCGGCCTCGCGCGCCGCCAGCACGGCGTAGTACTGCTGCTTCACCTGGAGCGCGACCTGAAAGCGCTGCTCGACGTCATTGGCCACCGCCGCGTTCTCGTTGGCCCGGTTCGCGCGCAGCGAGAAGAGCCGCTGCCCGCCGTTGAACAGGTCCAGATTGAGAGACAACCCGTGGTTGTACTGCCAGGAATTACCAGTGAACGGGACGAGCTGGCCGCTCGGGTCGAACCGGTCGCCGCCCTGACGCGAAGCACCGGCACTCAGCGAGACGCTCGGAATGAACGCGGCGTAGGACCCTCGCACCTGCTCGTGCGAGACGCGGACCTCGCCGCGTGACTGCACCGTGGCAGGCGCGTTCTTCTGCGCGAGACTCACGGCTTCGTCGAGTCCAATGGCGTGGGTAGTCGTATCGATCACGCCCTGCGCCGCCAGTGTACCGGGCAGCGCCAGGGCCAACAGGAATAGCAACGGTCTCATTTTCTGTTTGCTGCGTCCTCTCGTTTGGATTCTTCAATGAGTTGCTGGAAGCGCGGGCGCTGCTCGTCGGTGAGCACCTTGGAAATTTCCACGCGCGCGGCATTGCGGATGGAATCGAGCGCGGGGCGCACCGGAGCGAATGTCGCGCTCATGTCACGGTGACGCTTGTCGAGAATGCTGTCCACCGACGCCCGCTGCGCCGTCGTCAGCTCCAGCTCCTGCGCCAGATAGCGGCGCAGATTGACGCGGCTCGCGGGCCCCGAACAGGCGTCGCGTCCCACGAACCGGTCAAGGCTGAATCCGACCGCGCCGCCCACGACCAGCATGCCGAGCAGTGCAATCAGCGCGAGTGCTTTCGAGCGCTGCATGTCATACCCCCAATCAGGGTGAGATCACGTACCGCAGGGTGGCATCACGGACCGAGCCCGAGCCATGCTCGGTGGCGATCTGCAGAGGCGCCGTACGGGGCGTCTCGATGATCGTGTCGTACGCCAGGCGCGCTTCCGCCTCGCGACTCCTCGTGAACGCCAGCCCCGCCACGATCACCGCCACGGCCGCGGCGACGGTGCCGACGCGCGCCCAGTCCGCCAACGGCGACCACCAGGACTCCGCTTCCGCCGCGCCGGCGATGCGGGTCATGATCCGCTGCGCGAGCGTGCTCCAGTATCCCTCCTCCGCCGGCGCGGCATAGATCTGCCGCAGCGCCCGCGTGAGGTCGTCGTCCCGGCCATCCGGGCCAATGCGCGGTTCGTACGTCATGGGTGACTCCTGAATTCGCTCAACTGCTTCCGCAATGACGCACGGGCATGATGCAGGTCGCTGCGCGCCGTCCCTTCCGGTATCCCCAGCATCCCGGCGATCTCGCCGTGCGTGAACCCTTCCACATCGTGTAACACGATTACGGCCCGCTGTCGTTGCGAAAGCAGCGCCAGCCCATCAGTCAGTCGCCGCCGTAATTCGTCCTGCTCCGCCGGGTCCCGGAACGGAAGCGACACACTTTCCGTCAATACTTCCGAGTCCCGCACCTTCCGCCGCCGCCCGATGTCCAGCGCCGCGTTGGCCACGATACGATGTAGCCAGGCACCGAACGCCTGCTCCGGCCGGAACCGGTCCAGCGCCCGAAACGCGTGCAGAAAGCCGTCCTGTACGGCGTCCTCGGCGTCCTCATGCGTCGCTGTGATCGCCCGCGCGACCGCGTACGCACGCCGTTCGTGCAGTCGTACGAGTCCCGCGAACGCCTCGCGATCGCCGCGCTGCGCCGCCAGGACCAGTTCGCGCTCCTGTGCGCGAAGCTGAGCCTCACCCGGCGGCTGCGGCTCTGACACGACGGTATGAAGCGGACGAGCAGCAAGCATGAGGAGTCCAGAGCGCGTTCACATTAAATACGCCGCACTCGCCGCGAACGTTGAACATCGCGCTCACGTCTGACGGTCCGCGCCATCCAGCCCGAGCGCGCCGGCGGAGCCCTGCATGGCCTCGATCACGACCTGGATGTGCGCGTCGAGATCCTCCCCCAACTCGGCGGCCCCCTGCACGACGTCCTCCCGGTTGACGCCGCGCGCAAAGGCCTTGTCCTTCATTTTCTTGCGGACGGAACGCGCATCCACGTCGTGCACGCTGCGCGTGGGCTTCACGAGCGCGGTCGCCGTGACGAGTCCCGTGAGTTCATCCACCGCGAAGAGGGCGTGCGCCATGCGCGTCCTCCGCGGCGTGAGCGTGTATGACGCGTGGCCCAGAATCGCGTCCAGGACGTCGTCCGGATATCCGTAGCCGCGCAGAATCCGTACGCCCTCCGCCGGGTGCTCCTCGGAGGGCGAATGCGCGGCGTTGGGAAAGCGCTCGTAGTCGAAGTCGTGTAGCAGGCCCGCCAGTCCCCAGTGATCGGGATCCTCGCCGTACTTCACGGCATACGCGCGCATTGCTGCCTCCACGGCGAACATGTGCTTGCGCAGCGAATCACTCTGCGTGAATTCCTGCATGAGGGCGAGGGCGTCGGAGCGGGAGGGCATGGCGGGGAGTGGGTGCGGGTTGAAGGCTTGGACACGGATTCCGGCGCCGTGGTTCACTGCTGCAAACTACAACCTCCACCGTGTCCGCCGCCCCTCTACGCTCGTCAGCGCATTCGGATGACGGCGGCGAGGCGTCCGCGAGCGAAAACGTGAAGCCCGTGACGGTCGTCAATGCACGCCGAAGCTTCCCCGGCCCCGGCCCGTCTTGAACAGGAAGAGCAGGGGGAGCGAGGCGACCAGCAGGAATCCGCTCAGCAGGTAGATGCGGGAGAAGGACATCAGGCTCGCTTGCACCTGCACCTGCTTGTCGAGCAGCGCGAGTGCCTGCTGATGCGCCGTGAGCGCGGTGGCACCCCTGGCCATGAGTCCCTGCGTCAGTACGCCGAGGCGGTACTGCGTGTCGGGCGCACCGGCCACGATGTGCTCCGTGAGCACGGACTTCTGCACCGTAGTGAAGCGCGTGAGCAGCGTGGCCATGATGGCAATGCCAAGTGAGCCGCCCAGCTGACGCGTGAGGTTGAACATGCCGGTGCCCTGCGCGAGTTTCGCCGTCGTGAGATCCGCCATGGTGGCGTTGGTCAGCGGCACGAAGATCAGGCCGAGTCCGACGCCGCGCCAGATGAGCGGCCAGAACATGTCGCGCGCACCCGCGTCGAACGTGAGCACGGACAGCATGTACATCGAGAGCATGAAGAGGAGCGCCCCGATGGTGACCGTGACGCGCGCATCGATCCTGTTCGCGAACTTCCCCACGAATCCCATGGTGACGGCCGACGCGAGCGCGCCGGGCAGGATGATCTTGCCCGTCTGCCACGCGGTCATGCCGTGCAGCGACTGGAGGAAGATGGGGAGCACGAATACGGAGCCATAGAGCGCCACGCCCAGCAGGGCGGCAATGCTCACGCCGGCCGTGAGCTGCCGGCTCCTGAGCACGCGGAAGTCGATCACCGGTTCATCCGTGGTGAGCTCGCGCCAGATGAGCAGGATGCCGGCCGTCACGGAGACGACGAGCAGCGTGACGATGAAGCGGGAATCGAACCAGTCATAGCGCTCGCCGCGCTCGAGCATCCACTGCAGCGATCCGATGCAGAGCGCGAGGAGCAGGATGCCGAGTCCGTCGATCGTCCTGGAGCGCTCCTGGTGCGCCGCGTTGCGCACGTATGCGAGCACCATGATGGCGGCGATGATGCCGAGCGGCACGTTGATGTAGAAGATCCAGGGCCACTGATAGTTGTCCACGATCCAGCCGCCAAGCGTGGGGCCGATGGTAGGCCCTACCATCACGCCCACGCCGAAGATCGCCTGTCCGATGCCGATCTCCTCGGGCGGGAACGCTTCGAACAGCGTGGCCTGCGCGGTGGCGAGCAGCGCGCCGCCGCCGATTCCCTGGATCACGCGAAACATCACCAGCTCGACGAGCGAGTGCGCGGCGCCGCAGAAGAAGGACGCGAGCACGAACAGCATGACGGATCCCGCGAGGTACCGCCGCCGCCCGAAATAGGCAGACAGCCATCCCGACATGGGGATCACGATGACGTTCGCGATGATGTAGCCCGTGGACACCCACGCGATTTCGTCGAGCGTCGCGCCGAGATTCCCCATCATGTCGGGGATGGCGACGTTGACGATGGACGTATCCACGAGCTCGAGCATCGACGCGAGCGTGACGGCGATGGCGATGAGGTACTTGTTGCGGTAGAGTTGCTCGGGAAGCGCCGCGCTGCGCGCGGCTGCGGGAAGCTGGCGGCCGCCTCCGGTGGCGCCCTGCGGGAAGCGCCCACCGGGCCTGCGGCCCGGCGGCTGCGGGAAGCGCCGGCCTGCCGCCGGTTGCGGCGGAGCGGCCCCGCCCTGCCCGGGAAAGGGGAGCACTCCCTCCCCATTGCCCGACAGGTGAACGTCGGGTGCCTCTGTGTTACGGATGCGACTATCCATCACGAGTTTCTTCTGGTCGGTGTTGTCCGGGAAGTGGATCCCTGCGAGTCAGCGAGTGCGAAGGGTCAGGCACGGGGCCGGCCTCCTGTCCCTGC
>JBOHTE010000517.1:0-8462 GCA_050733555.1 Gemmatimonadaceae bacterium
ACCGAGGGTCCGCGGCGCTCCCCCGCGCGGGTAGCGGGCGGACCCCCGCGCGGGTAGCGGCTACACCCCACGCCCTACCAGCTACCGTCGTCAAACCAGCTACCAACTACCAACTACCAACCACCAGCTACCAGATTGCTCCTCCCCATCCTCGCCTCCCGCACCGGCTGGCATACGGATCAGCTGCGGCGTGCGATCGCCGAACGGGAACACAAGTCTGTTGTCCTCTCGTACGAGGCGCTCGTGGCGCGGTTGGGTAATCGCACGGCGCACGCAACCGCGCTGCATGCCGCATCGGTGGACCTCGCTGGGGCCGGCGCCGTCCTCGCGCGCATCATTCCCAATGGATCGCTCGAGCAGATCATCTATCGCGTGGACGCGCTGCACTGGCTCGAGGATCGCGGCGTCGTCGTGCTCAATTCCCCGCGCACCATCGAGCGCACCGTGGACAAGTTCTACACGTCCGCGCTGCTCCAGCAAGCGTCGCTCCCCACGCCCGACACCGTCGTCTGTGAACGTGCCGACGATGCCATGGCCGCGTTCACGACGTTCGGCGACGCCATTGTCAAGCCGCTCTTCGGCTCCATGGGACTCGGCATGACGCGTGTGAGTGATCCCGATACCGCCTGGCGCGTCTTTCGCGCCATCGAGAGCATTCGTGGCGTCTATTACCTGCAGCGCGCATTGCCGCACGACGGGCGGGATGTGCGTGCGTTCGTCGTCGGGAACCAGGTGATCGGCGCCATCGAGCGCAGCGCGCCCGGATGGCGTACCAACGTCTCGCGCGGTGGCGCAGCCCGCGCCGTCACCCTCGCCGACGAATGGCGCGACATGGCGCTCTGTGCCGCGCGCGCCGTGGGCGCCGACTATGCCGGCGTGGATCTCCTGCCGGCACGCGACGGCATCACCTACGTGCTCGAAGTGAACGGCATCCCTGGATGGCGCGGACTGCAGGATGCCACCGGTCTCGACGTTGCGCGCGCCATCGTGGATTATCTCATCGACGTCCGACTCGCTGGCCGGTGAGCGGCGTGCCGTCCGATCCCCCCCCCACGCGTCCCCCGAGCGCAGCCGACGTTGCCAGCGCCGCGCAGCTCGCCTGCCTGCTCGAGGCCAGCGCGCCCAAGCCCGGGAACGTCCACCCTGGAGCGCGCTTCCATGACACGAGCTTCGAGGACTTTCTCGCCAGCAGCGCCGCCATTGGTCCCGCGTTGCTCCACGCCGGCGACTGCCCCCTCGGCGAGACGATTCTCGCCGCCATCCGCGCCACCCGCCACTGGACGGCCGCCAACACCAACCTCGGCATCGTACTGCTGCTCGCGCCGCTCGCGCGCGCCGCGCTCCAGCCGCCGCACGACCCGTCGCGCGCATCGCTCCGCGCACGCACGTCCCGCGTACTCGACAGCACCACCGTCGCCGATGCGACACTCGTCTATGACGCTATTCGCCTCGCGCACCCGGCCGGCCTTGGGCGCACCGACGAACAGGATGTCGCCACCACCCCCACCGTTCCCCTGCGCGATGCCATGGCGCTCGCCGCAGCCCGCGATGGCATCGCGCGGGAGTACGCCACGGATTTTCGCATGACCTTCGAGATCGGCGCCCCTGCCATCGTTCGGGCGCGACAGGATCAACTCTCCTGGAACGATTCCGTCGTCGAAACGTTCCTCACACAGTTGGCGGCAGGACCCGACACGCACGTCGCCCGAAAGCTCGGAACCCGCGCCGCGGAGAACATGTCGCGGCAGGCCGCCGGCGTGTTGGCCGTGGGCGGTGTGCGCACCAAGGCAGGACGCGCCGAAATCGCCCGTCTGGACCATGATCTGCGGGATGAGCGGAACGCACGGAATCCGGGGACTACCGCTGACCTGACTGCTTCAGCCATTTTCGTGGCATTGCTCGGCGGAGCCCGGTGACCACCCTGGAGTGATGGAATGCGAACGCATGGTGAGTTCAGAGTTTCGGTTACCAAGGATTATCTCGTTTTCTCGTCGGCCCATTTCATCACATTCGCGGGACACCGCTGCGAGGCGCTCCATGGACACAACTACCGCGTTGGCGTCACGCTCGAGGGCGCGCTGGATGAGCAGAGCTGGTACGTGCTCGATTTTTCCGCCGTCAAGAAGATGATGAAGCAGCTCTGCGATGAGATCGATCACAAGGTGCTGCTCCCGCTCGAAAATCCCAGGATTGGCGTCGTCCAGCGCGACGGCACCGTACACGTGGACTACGCGGGAACGCCGCGCTACGTCTTTCCCGCTGGAGACTGCGCGCTGCTGGCCATCCCCAACACGACAGTGGAGATGCTCGCGCAGCACCTCACGCGGCGGCTACTCGCGTCGCTCAGCGAAATCCAGATCTCCCATCTCACCGCGATCGAGATGGAAGTGGAGGAGAACTTTGGTCAATCCGCCTTCTATCGTGAACTGCTCGGCTGAGGTCCGGGCGTAACTGCAAGCGAACCGAGGTCGACCCATGCTACTCCCATTGCTCATTGCGGCATCCCTGCAGGTCGCCGTGCCTGCGCGCCCCGACACCACTGTGCCCACGGACGGCCCGCACCTCACCATGACGGTCGACTCGACACACGAACGGATCGAGATCACCGTGGGGCCGTTCGATCTCCCCGTCATGCCGGCGAACATGGACATGGAGGAGATGGAGCACGACGTCTCCAAGGTCATGCCCTTCGCATGGCCCGTGGATGGCTACCTGCACGGCTTCGACGTCACCATGCAGGACGCGGCCGGCAAGCCGCTCCCGAGGTCCATTCTGCATCATCTCATTGGCGTCAATTTCGACCGCCGCCAGCTCGTCTACCGTTCCGTGGAGCGACTCTTTGGCTGGGGTTCCGAAACCGCGCCCGTGAATCTCCCCGACTACATGGGCGTGCCGCTCGCGCTCGGGACGAAGCTCGGCATGTACGCCATGTTCCACAACGAAACGGGGAAGGACATTCCCGCGGCGTATCTGCACGTCTCGCTCCTCTACACGCCACGCAAGGGGCACCACGTGCTTCCCATCATGCCGTTCTATGTGGACGTCAACAATCACGTCGGCGGCGTCACCACGTTCGATGTACCGCCCGGCCACTCATCGCACAGCTATACGTTCGAGCTGCCGATCAGCGGCCGGCTTGTTGGCATTGGTGGCCATCTCCACGATTACGGCTCATCGGTGACACTCAAGGACGGCGTGTCGGGCAAGGTCCTCGGCCGTGTCAAGGCCAAGCGCGACGACAACGGCGACGTGGAGGGCGTGGGACGCTTCATCTTCGGCTTCAACAGCGACGCATTGCCCCTCGACGCGCATCACCCGTATGTGGTGACGGCGGAGTACGACAACCCCACAGCCGATACGATCAAGGATGGGGGCATGGGCCACATGAACGGCGCGTTCGTACCGGACGACATGAACCAGTGGCCCAAGCTCGATCGGAACGACCCCATGATTCAAAAAGACGTTGCGGCGCTGCCACTCATGCAGGGCATGGCGAGCGAGTCGCATGGCAGGGCGGCGACAGCGATGAAGGACATGCCGGACATGCCCATGATGAACCAGGGGCACCCAATGAAGCCGGATAGCACCATGCCTCAGTCACGCGCGGATTCCAGCCAGAACCGCCATCAGGATCACTAACTGCTGCTCAGCCCAGGCGCGCGACGCGTTGGACGTCGCGCGCCGTCAGACGGCCGTCGTGCAGCGCGCTGGCCACCAGTACTCCCTGCACGCCCTCGGCGGCCAGGACCGCCAGATCAGCGCCGCCCCGTACACCACCTCCAACAATCAGCTCCAAGGCGGGCACCGCCTTCCTCAGCGACCGGATCATCACGAGGTCGAGCCCCGCCCCGGTGCCGACGCGCGCCAGGTCCAGCACGATGACCGTGGACACTCCGGCCACCACCGCCATCTCTGCGAGCGCCGTGGGAGCCATGGCGGCGAGTGCCGGCACCGTGCTCACCGGCACACCCGAGCGCAGATCCAGACTGAACGCGATATGATCGCCGCCAATTTCGGACGCAATGTCAGCCAGCACCTCGGGCG
The DNA here is from genome assembly GCA_050733555.1 of Gemmatimonadaceae bacterium. Taxonomy (GTDB): domain Bacteria; phylum Gemmatimonadota; class Gemmatimonadetes; order Gemmatimonadales; family Gemmatimonadaceae; genus JADGGM01. Next base: position 4,045 of record JBOHTE010000517.1, read on the forward strand.
CGCGCAGCGTTTCGAGCCCTACGATGACCCGCGACGACGGAAGAGCCACGACGCGGCGCCCCAGTTCGACAGTGGTGACGCCGGCATCCACCCACAGATCGGCACCAGCCGCGGCAAGCGCACCGAGACTCGTCCACTGCACCTGTCCTCCGGTGATCGCATCCAGATCCGCCACATAGATCGCATCGTCTCCCGTGACGATGCGGCAGGCATGGGCCAGCGCTGTGACGTCGCCATCCACGTGCCCCGTACCGTCGAGCAGATGCGACCGCACCGCGGCATAGCTGTGCCGTTCTCCGCCGCGCGCGTGCACGGCCATGCCACCACGCAGATCGAGCACCGGAATCACACGCACCCGAACAGGCTCCCATGGTGACCGGGTGGGACATCGGCGGCGCCAACATCAAGGTCGCTCGTGTGCACGCGAAGCACCTGCGGGACGTCCGCTCCGTGCCGTTCGCCATCCAGCACACGCCGCAGGCGCTCGCGCCAACCCTGCAGCGCCTGGCCCGGGAACTGGGCGTTCAGCCGTCCGAACCACATGCCGTGACCATGACCGCCGAACTCTCCCAATACTTCCGCACCAAGCGCGAAGGCGTGTGCTTCGTGCTGGACGCGGTTGCGGCGGCCTTTCCGACAGCGGCAGTTCACGTCTTCACCGTATCGGGCAACTTCGTGCCTCCGGAAGCGGGACGCGAGATTCCACTCAGCATAGCGGCGGCCAATTGGGCCGCTACTGGCACCTTACTGGCTCGTCGCTGTAGCAATACGGTCCTTATGGATATCGGATCCACGACGACGGATATCATTCCCATCCGCCAGGGAATCATCACCGCGCAGGGCCGGACGGATCCCGACCGCCTGCGCTCCGGTGAGCTGCTCTACCTTGGTGCCGTCCGCACGCCACTCGAAGCCGTCGTGCACAATGTACCGCTCGAGGCTGGTATGGCTGGAATCGCCGCTGAAGCGTTTGCCCTCGCCGGCGATGTGTACGTCTGGCTCGGTGACCTCCACCCCGGGAGCTACTGTGCTCCCACGCCTGATGGCCGCCCCACCACACGCGAGTTCGTCCGCGAACGTCTGGCGCGCGCAGTATGTGCGGATCGCGAGATGCTCACCAACAGCGCCATCTCCGCCATTGCCGGCCACGTGGCCGCCGCACAACTCGATCGCACGACACAGGCACTCGCCCAGGTGCTCGGGCGGAACCCTTCGATTACGGGCGCTGTGACGGCCGGCGTGGGATCGTTCATCGCCGAACGTGCGGCGCTCCTCTGTGGTCTCGATGTCACGCCCTTTTCGGCCATGTACGGCGAGGATGCACACCAATCGGCGCCGGCGACCGCGGTCGCGCTCCTGCTCGAGCTCGCGCTCGCCTCATGACGAGCCTTGCCGACACGGTCATCAAGATCGGCGGTGGTCTGCTTGCTGCCCCCGCTGCGCTCGATCGCGTCGCCCAGACGCTTCGCGGCGCGTGCGTCACGGACCGGCGACTGCTCGTTGTCCCTGGGGGTGGCCCTTTTGCCGACGCGGTTCGCGATGTTGACAGCACGATGTCTCTGGACGCCAGCGCCGCCCACTGGATGGCGATACTCGGCATGGACCAGTATGCGCACTTGCTCGCTTCGCGCCTGCCGCATGCGCGCCTCACTGAGCGCCTGGACGAGCTGGCATCCATCCATGAAGCAGGCGCTCTCCCCGTATTCGCTCCGTATCGTCTGCTCAGGGCCGTCGATCCGCTACCGCATGGCTGGAACGTCACCAGCGACAGCATCGCGGCGTGGATCTCGCGCCATATCGGCGCTGCCCGGTTGATCCTGATCAAACCGTCCGGCGCGATTGCATCTGACGCGGTGGTGGACTCCTGTTTCCACCGGCTCGTGGACGGTCAGTTGCGCGTCTCGATCATCGATCCCGACACTCTGTCGGCCGCGCTCGCGAACAACTGATGGTCTCTTGCCGCCGCCGCGAGTATCGCCACGCGGCTTCGGCTCACTGTGCCAGTCCGGCTGCCGACACAGGCTGCACCCCGGACACCCACCATGTTGGCTGTGAGGCTCCGCGCGCGGGAGAAGTCGCGCGCGCTCAGTTGGCCGGCCAGCGCGACCATTAATTGCTGCCGATGCGCTTCAGCCACCCATTGCCCGAGGCGCCGGTCGCCCATGATGGCGAACACCGTGCGGCCTTCCTTGTGCGCGGTATCCAGGAGCACGCCCCGCGCACCCGCGTCGTGCGCAATCCGGATCACAGCGGCGGGTGAGATCGCCTTCGCACGGTCCGCATCCGCGTACGCCACCGCGACCACTCCGCAGTTCCCATGCGCGCCGCCAGCCCCTCGTACCGCGGCCGCCAGCAGCGTTCCGGCACGATGCGAGTCGCTCACGCCGGCGAACCCGATCTTGATGAACGACACCCCGTGCGCCGCCGCCTGATGTGCCAACCGCTCGGCCTCATGCTCGCTGCACACGTCACCCAGCGCCGCGCTCACCGGGCGCTCGCGCCCCGTCACGGACACCACGCGGGCGAGCGTCAGGCCATCGACCGCGCCGAGTGGTCCGAGCGATGGATCCTTCGCGTCAATCACATCCGCGCCGCCATCAAGCGCGTCCCGTGCCTCATCCGCATTCCGTACGCTCACCAGCAACTGCATACGTCACGCCCCTTGTAAGACCCTGTCGTCCGGATAGCTTAGCCTGAGCGGCTACCATATCCCATATCACTTCCAGGGGCAACGTGTCGCACGAGCCGACCTCAGGCGCCGTGGCTGGATCATCCGCTGCCTTCCCACTGGGCGGTGCGGTGGCGGTGGTGACGGGCTCCTCTACCGGGATCGGTCGTGCCATCGCGCTCGCGCTCGTCCGGGCAGGCGCAGACGTCGCCATCACCTATCGCACCAGCGAGTCGGACGCCCGCGCACTGGCGCATGAAGTCCGGTCTGCTGGCCGCCACGCGGAAATCTATCGGCTGGATCTCGCCGAGCCTGCATCCATCGCGGCGCTGGCTGTCGACGTGCAACGCGACTTCGGGCACGTGGATGTCTGGGTGAACAACGCGGGTGCGGACATTCTCACGGGGAGCGCGGCGGATCTCCCGGATCTCGCGAAACTGGACCTGCTGCTCACCGTCGACGTGCGCGGCACCGTACTCGCGTCGTGGGAAGCGGCGCGGCTCATGCGGCAGCAACCGCATGGCGGCGTCATCATCAACATGAGTTGGGACCATGCGATCACCGGCATGCGCGGTCGCAATCCCGAGATGTTCTCGGCCGCGAAGGGCGGGATTCTGAGCTTCAGCAAGTCGCTGGCGCGCTCGCTGGCACCGGTGGTGCGCGTCAATATTCTCGCGCCGGGCTGGATTGAAACCGAGTTCGGCGCTGGACTCACGCCCGAGCGCCACCGGGAAGTGGCCGAGCAGACACCAATGCGCCGCTGGGGAACGCCGGACGATGTCGCCAGCGCCGCCGTGTTTCTCGCTTCTCCCGCGTCAGGATTCCTCACGGGACAGATGCTGCTCGTGGGCGGCGGGACTGTGATGTAGGCATCGTTTGTCTCGAACGAGGAGATTCACCATGGCATCCACGGAACGCACGTACACCGACAGCGAGATCGCCGAGCACCTGAAGAGCCTGCCCGGCTGGTACTATGAAGACGGCTGGATTCGGCGCCAGTACAAGACCGACGGGTGGCCCACCACGCTCATGCTCGTGAACTGCATTGGCTTCCTCGCCGAGGCCGCGTATCACCACCCGGATCTCACCGTCACCTGGGCCAAGGTGTGGGTCAAGCTCCAGAACCACGCTGCCGGCGGCATCACGGACAAGGACTTCGAGCTCGCGCGCAAGATCGAGGATACGGTGCTCTGGCGCCCCACGGGAGGCGCCCTGGAGGGCACACCAAACAAGTTCGTGCGCGCCGGCGACGCGAAGTAGCTCGAGCACCCGGGGCATCGCCGTGGAAAATTCCGCCGCGCCCTCGCACGTGCTGTTCGTCACCGGGCGACTCGCCGAGCCCGCTCTGCGCCAGACCCTCGCGGGAATGGACGCCGGCTTCGCGTACGACGTGGCCGTCATGCACATCACCGTCGCCGCGCTCATGACCACGGAGTGGATCGCGCGTTCACTCGAAGTGCCGGAGGGCACCGATCTCATTCTCCTGCCGGGCCTCTGCCAGGGCGACACCAGCACCATTGGCGACAGGACGGGTGTGCCGGTGGAGAAGGGGCCGAAGGACCTGCGCGAGATTCCGGAGTACTTCGGTCGTGCGTCGCTCAGGGCGGCGTACGGCGCGCACGACATCGAGATCCTCGCCGAGATCAACGGCGCGCCCGCGCTCTCGCGTGACGTGATCCGCGGCATGGCGGAGAACTTTCGCAGCGGTGGCGCGGACTACATCGACATCGGCTGCACGCCGGGTACGCCC
>JBOHTE010000518.1:0-1514 GCA_050733555.1 Gemmatimonadaceae bacterium
CATACGTCGTGGCCAGCGTGTGCACGCCGTCGACATACAGTACCACACTGTCAGCCCCGAACTTCTGCAACTGATACGTGTGCGGAGAATTGGAGCCGGCTGGCGCACTCAGACTCGTGCTGATGAAGCCCCAGGTCGGTAGAAACGACGGCGCGAACCTGACGAACCCCACTGTGTTCTGTGATAGTCCCACCATGGCCAGCTTGCGCGCACCATCCGCGAGCCCGAACACCACTTCCGGCAAGCTCTGACTTTTCCCGTTCTTGTTCACTTGCATGTTCGCCTCTATTACCGCCGGCGTTGCAGCCGCGAGCGAATCGGCCCGATAGAAATAGATGTTCTGACCGCCGCTTCCACTCAGCGTCAACGCACCCGATCCCCAGCTTTCCGCTCCCGCCGTGCCACCCGGGAACGCCATGAATGTCTGCTTCCACGGGGGCTTGCCATGCAAGTCCGGTTCCGAGTCCGCAGCGGCGTTGTAATAGGCGCTCCAGACCGTTTGCTGTGGGGGCGGCCACGCCGCGCCCACGATCATCGTAAAGCGGAATCCGGTCACGGACTTGGGCGCTGTGAACGTAAACGGCAGCCGAGCCGTCGTCGTGTCCTTGCCGCCGCCGTGCGCCGTCAGCCGGTCATGCCAGTAGACGTACGGCTGGTTTGCCGCAGTGAAGGTTCCGGTCCCCGCCTGCTGAAAGGACACGATACACGCGATGCACGTCCCCGAAATCGCGGTTGGCCCGGAAATAATCGCAACGTACAGCCCCAGCGTATCACTGGGAACCGGTCCGGCCTGGCTGGCTCCGATGGGAAACGCGAGGAGATTCTGGATGCCGACGTTGAACGTCCAGGTACTACTCGCGCCTTTGGTGGTGGGGGCCGTGGGCGTCGCATACAGCAACACATTCACGCCCTGCGTGCCGTACACACTCGCATTGACCCCTGGTGCCAGCCGCCCGCTCGCACTGCCTACCGGCGTGAATGTCACCTTCCCATTGGCATCCACTTGTCCTTCGACCATCCCGAGCACGTTGGGTTGCGCCACCGGCACCACCGGCGCCTCCGGCGCGCTCACAGCTGATTGATCGCTACACGCCACGGCGCCCAACATCACCATCACGGCAGCGCCGGCAAGTACCGCGTCACTCCACGTTCCTCGACGCCACGTCATTGGCACCCCTGTTTGCGCGAAGACTTCGGATTACTGCGGGAACAAACCACCTTGATGACCGACGCGTTCCGCCCGAGGCGACTTACGCGTTGCACTAAATACGAGCGGGCGATCGATCGGTCAACTGCCCTGTCACGGTGGCCCCGGTGCAATTGCCACGGGATCGGGCCGTTCCCATATCACCAACCCTCTCAGCACTGCGCCCCGTCGCGCGATCTCGTCTACCAGGTCACGCAGTACCGCGGTCGACGTCCTCGCGGTCCGAACACACAACAGGAGCACCATGGCGTCTCGCACCACGTGATGCAGTTCGGCCCCGCGGCGTGCTGGGGCGTTCACCAGGATG
>JBOHTE010000519.1:0-2958 GCA_050733555.1 Gemmatimonadaceae bacterium
ACCGAGGGTCCGCGGCGCTCCCCCGCGCCGGGGCCTGCCGGCAACGCACACCCAGCGACCAGCGACCAGCTACAACCCCGACAGCAACGCGTCGTTGTTCGGCGTGCCGCCAATGCGCTTGATGAGCCATTCCATGGCTGCTTGCGGCGGCATCTGCTGGAGACCGCGGCGCAGCGTGAACACCGTATCCAGCTGGTCAGGGCGGAAGAGCTTGTCCTCGCGGCGCGTGCCACTCGTCGCGATGTCGATCGCGGGGTAGATGCGCTTTTCGGCGAGGCCGCGATCGAGCTTGATCTCGCAGTTGCCCGTGCCTTTGAACTCCTCGAAGATCACGTCGTCCATGCGCGAGCCCGTTTCCACGAGCGCGGTGGCAATGATCGTGAGCGAGCCGCCGCCATGCTGCGGCGCGACGGAGCGCGCGGACCCGAAGAATGCCTTTGGCTTGGCCATCGCGGTGGCGTCCAGGCCGCCGCTCAGCGTGCGCCCGGTACCTCGTTCAGCGGTATTCGCCGCGCGGGCGAGTCGCGTGATGGAGTCGAGCACGATCACGACGTCCCGGCCGCTCTCCACGAGGCGGCGCGCCCGCTCGAGCGTGATGTCGGCCACATCCACGTGTCGCTCCGCCGGCTGATCGAAGCTCGACGCCACGACTTCGCCGCGACCCCACGAAATCATCTCGCTCACTTCCTCGGGGCGCTCGTCCACGAGCAGGACGAGCAGCACCGCTTCGGGATGATTGATCGCGACGCCCTCGGTAATGGCCTGCAGCAGCATCGTCTTGCCCGCGCGTGCCGGCGCGACGATGAGCGCGCGCTGGCCGTAGCCAATGGGCGCAATGAGATCGATGGCGCGGCGCGTCAGCTCGGGGCCGCCCTTGGCGGGCTGGCCCGTCTCGAGCGTGAGCTTGCGATCGGGATACGACGCGATGAGCGAGCTGAAGTCGGGGCGGCGGGCGGCGAGCGATGGTTCGTTGTCGTTCACCTTCTGGATGTCGGCCACCGTGATGCGGCCGCGATTATCCTTGCCGACCGTGGCTTCCACGAGGTCGCCGCGGCGCAGTGCGAACTGGCGGACGAGATTCGGGGGAACGAAGGGATCTCCCGGGACGGGGAGATAACTGTCGGAGGGACCGCGAATGAAGCCGCCTTCGCGAGCGGAGTCGAACCAGCCATGCGCTTCTCCGTCCGGAACGATCACGACCGGCTGGCCACCGTTGCTGTGTTCACTGTGGGGATTGCTCCGACCACGTCCGCGGCGGCGTCGCCCATTGCCGAACTGCTGGCGATTGTCGCGCCCGGAGTTTCCTCGCTGCCCCGGACCCGGCTGACCAGGACCTGCATTGGATGCAGGTGGCGGCGTCGTGTCAGATCCCGCCTGGGTGGCGTCACCTCCGTCGGGCGGCGGAGCGATTCCTTCCTCGCGATACGGGCTGGTGTCTGGAGCGGTGTCCAGAAGCGTGCGGTCCTGCGGACGTGGTCCGCGGCCGCGCCGGGGGGGACGTCGACGGTCGTTCATGCTGCGTTGGTTGTCATGGGGTTTTCGCTTTGCGCAACACTGCGCCCCGCATTCGCGGTGCGTCTGTTACGCAGAGATGCAATTCTCTCTGGGATGCATGGCCGCGCCTCTCTGGTGCACGGCCGGTACGCTACCTGTATGGAGCACGAACTTCGGGCTGGCCCTTGCCGGCCTCCACGAGTCACGCGGGTCGCGGACGCGCGCGACCGCGCCTCACGACACTCTGCTACGACTCGCCCGCGATGAGTTCTGGAACGCTCCGCGCCACGCTCAAATCACGCGGCGGCGACGGCACTCGACATTGAGGCCAACGGGAGCATCACGCCACAAGGGCATTGCCTCTCACTGGAGGCGATTACGGGGACACGCCGCCGCAATCACTACGAGTATCACTTCCTGAACGGAATTACGCAACCATCGGGCCGCGCGATGTCGCACGCCACTCCTATCCGATCAATGGCCCAATCGTTCCTGCACGACGGTGTCCAACTCTCGCACGATGCCAATGACCCGTCGCGTGAGCGCGACGACGCGCTCCACTGCCTCGGCCTGCTCCGGTTCGAGCGATGGCTCCATGCCCAGCAACTGCGCTTCAGCCAGCAGCGCCGCCAGCGGATTGTTGAGCTTGTGCTGGACGAGGGCAGTAAGCCGCTGCAAATCGGTGCGACGGTCACCTTCCGAAAGCGAGGACGACCCGGATACGGGGCCCGTCACGGGCTGACACCGGCAGTAGCCATTGCGTAATTTAACTACTTATGCTGGCATCACCAATGGACTACACCACCGAAATCGAGCGGGCCGTAGAGGCCTATCGCGAGAGCAACAACGTCGCCGAACTGCTCGAGCGGCTTTCGACCATCGCCGAGGGCGCGGACCCCGAGTTGCTTCGCGCCGCCGTCGCGCGCTGGCGCGACATTCCGGAGGTGGCGGGCCCGATCTACGAACGTATCGTCGCCGCCTGTCCGGACGACGCGCAGGCGCTCGTGATTCTCGCGAACGCGTACTGGCTGGCGGGCCGAGGTCCCGACGCGGTGGGCGAACTGGCCACGCGCGCCATGGCCGCCGATCCCGCGAATCGCGGTGCCTGGCATCTCTGGGCGCTCAGCGAGCCCGCGCTGCGTGACCGCATGATGCGCTGGCATCAGGTGTCGGAGCGTTTCCCGACCGACGATCTCGCGCGCGCGAACCTGGCCGACAACGCCGCCAGCCTGGCCTCCACGGAGCAAGACCGGGAAGCGTTGCAGGTGGCGCTGCACAACTACAAGGCCTTGCTGGCGACCGCCTCCCACCCGGAACAGCGCGCCGCGTTGGAGCAGGCAGTGTCGGTGCTGGAGCGCTGGTAAAGCCGCCCCACGTCACCCCGCCCGTGGGAACGGGCCGCCCCACGCTGCCCCGCCCTTGGGAATCGGCAATCGGAAATGGGGAATCGGGGAGGAAGACCTC
>JBOHTE010000520.1:0-11241 GCA_050733555.1 Gemmatimonadaceae bacterium
CACCATTCCCCATTCCCGATTGCCCATTCCCACGGGCGGCCTGGCAGGGCGGGGCTAAAACACCTTCACGTTGATGTACCGCTTCGGATTCGCCTTCACGTCCGCCAGCAGCGAATCCAGCCGGGCAAGCGAGCCGCGCAGTTCGTTATAGACACCCGGATCGTCCAGCAGACGCGCCACCGTGCCGTTGCCCGTTTCCACCTTGGCCATCACGCCGTTCAGGTGCGTGCTCGTCTCCTGCAGATTCTTCGTGAGCACGTTCATGTTCGCGGACGCCGCCTGCATGTTGTGCACCGTGGAATCAATGGCCGCGCTGTCGAGTGCGGAGACGCTGCGACGCAGCGTGTTGAGCGTGAGCGTGAGCCCTTTGGATTGATCGGCCGCCACCTGGTTGAGCTGCGCGACGAGCGCGTTGGTGGACGCGATGGTCTGGCGCAGATCCTTGATCCCTCCCTCCTGCACCATCTGCAGCCGCACGGCCTGGACCACCGTGGAGAGCGCGGTGCTCATCGAGTCCACGCGGCCGATCAGTTCGTCCACGCTCGGCGTCGCTACCCCGGCGGGGATCGTGTCACCGACCGGCATGAACGTGGACGGGTAGCAGAGCGGCGCGGGTGCACCCGGCTTCGGCAGCGCCGTCGTCCTGAGACACGGCTTGAGCGCGATGGACTTGTCGCCGAAGAATCCCTCGTTCTGCACCAGTGCCGTCGTGCCCTGCGGAATCTTCCACTGATTGTCGACGGACAGCGTGACGTCCAGGAAGCCCCTGGGGTTGAGTGCCACCTTCTCCACGTACCCCACCTGGACACCGGCGAGCAGCACCGGCTGCCCCACCTTCAGGTTGCTCCCCCACGCGAACCGCGCGTACATGGGATAGCTGCGCGAGAACCCGCGGTGAGCGAGCCAGAGCGTGCCCACGATGCCGATGATCACGGCAAGGGTCACGAACACGCCTACGATGACTTCGTCGCGTCGCTTCATGCGGCCAGTTTGGGTGCGAGGTAAAGCGCGGTGAGCGCGTCGAGCAGCAGAATGACCACCGAGGAGAACACCACCGCCCGCGCGGTGGACCGGCCCACGCCTTCAGCGCCCGTTTCCGCCGTGTACCCTTCGTACGAGCAGATGAGCGCAATGGCTGTGCCGAACAGCGTGGCCTTGATCAGCGCATAGTAGATCTGGAACGGAATGAACGTGAGTCGCAAACCCGCCGTGTAGTCGGCCATGCGCACCTTGGTGGCGACCAGCACCGTGATGCCGCCGAACACGATGCCGGTGGCGATCGCCACGATCGTGAGCAGCGGCACCATGGTGAGCCCCGCGATCGTGCGCGGCACGACGAGATACGCCACCGGGTCGTAGGCCAGCGTCTCAAGCGCGTCAATCTGTTCGGTGACGCGCATGGTGCCGATTTCCGCCGTCATGCGCGCTCCCACCCGTCCCGCCAGCACGAGCGCCGTGAGCAGCGGACCCAGTTCGAGCACGAGACTCTGCCGCGTGATCCACCCGACCACCGAGAGCTGCACACCGGGAAAGAGCTGGAACGTCGTCTGGTACGCGGTCACCGCGCCAATGAAGGCGGCCACGATGCCGACGAGCGGGATGGAATCCACGCCAATGGTGCGCATCTGGGCGATAGTGAGCGGCACGTAGGTGCGCGGCTCGCCCAGTGCGCGGAAGATCTCGCGCAGGAAGTAGACTCGGCGCCCGATTTCCTCGAAGACACCGGTTCCCCACCGCGCCATGCCCCGGAAGAAGTAGATGGCGTAGCGCTGATGGATCGGCAACGAGCTGGTCGGACGACGATGTTCGTCCCGGCGAAGGCTGGTGCTCACGCCGGCCGGGGCGCGAGACGGGGAGGGGTCACGTGCGAATCCTGGTGAGAAGCAGCGCGCCGAGCGCGCCGAACAGGATGTTCGGCAGCCAGGCCGCCAGCGTGGGGGGAATCACGCCGCCCTGCCCGACCGCTTTCGTGATCTGGATGAGCATGAGAAAGATGACCGTCACCGCCAGGCTGATGCCCACGCCATACGCCGCGCCCCCGCGCTGCGTGCTCGTGGCGAGCGGCGCGCCGAAGATGGCAATGATGATGCACGTAATGGGAATCGCGATCTTCAGGGCGCGCTCCACCTTCAACTCGTTCGCGTCGGCTCCCGAGCGCTCCAGCGCGGCAATGTACCGGCCCAGTTCGAAGTAGCGCATCTCATCCGGACTGCGCGGCGCGAGCGTGAGATTCGCGGGCGGTTCGGTGAAGATATTGTCGCGCGACGAATCGAAGTGCACGGCGAACGTGTGCGAGGAGTCCGGAATGATGTGCAGGTCGCCCTGACGCAGCGTCCACTTGTGCGTGGTGGTGTCCCACTGCGCGTTCCGGGCCGCCAGCAGGTACGTGGGGTAGTCCGGGCCGTTGCCCTTGCGCGAAATCGCCAGGTTGTCAATGTAATGCCGGTCCACGTCGAGCGACGAGATCTGATAGACGCGCCCGCGCTGTCCCTCGAACGCGAAATTGAAGCGGTCCGTCGTGGAGAACGTGTGCTCCTCGAGAATCTGGTTCCTCCTGGCATCCGTGACCGGGACGAGTTCACCCAGGAACAGTCCGAAGAGGGCCGCCAGCGCCGCGCCCAGGAAAATGGGCGCCACCATGCGATGAAAGCTGATGCCCGAGGCCTTGGCCGCCGTGACCTCGGAGTGGCGCGTGAGCGATCCGATGGAGAACACGGTGGCGAAGAGCACCGCCGCGGGGAGCACCATGAACATCGAGTCGGGAATCCAGTACAGATAGCTGAGCGCGATCTGACCGTTGCCGAGATTGCGATTCAGATACGTGTTGAGATGATCGGTGAGATCGATGATGATCGTCAGCAGCGGGAAGCCGAGCGCCGTGGCGACGAAGATCTTCCAGAACTCGGTGAAGACATACCGGTCGAGCGGGCGGAGCGGAAGTTTCACGAGACCTTCTCGGGCGTGCCGGTGCGAATGCCAAGGCGACGCAGCCGCTGCGTGACGCCGTGCCGCAGCGCGTCCCACATCTCGCCCGGATCGGTGCCGCGCGCGCTCGCCCCGTGGTGCTGCACGCGCAGCAGGAAGAGCAGGCCCGCCGCCGTGAAGATCGCGTTCGCGGCCCACATCGCCCAGAACGGATTCATGATGAGTTTGTTCGCCAGCGTCTCGCCGGCAATGAGGCAGACATAATAGAGCCCGAAGGCCACGATGCTCACGACGATCACCACCCCGACGCCGCCCCGCGGGAAGCGCAGTGCAATGGGCGCGCCAAAGAGCACGAACACGATGCACGCCGCGGCGAGCGCGAACTTCTTCTGGATCTCCACCTCGTAGCGACTCACCGTGGACCGCGCGTCGGTGATCCGCGCCCGGGCCACCTCGAGCTGCGGCACGATGGTGAATCCCAGAGATGGAGGCGCAATCCGCTGGGCAGCGGACGTCAGCCGCTCCTGCGGCGGCCGGATCGGCGGCGCCTGCCGCGCGGGAACTTTCGATTGGGGAACCGGCCGCGCCGACGGACGCGTCTCGTTCTCACCGTTCTGGGGCACGGCCATGCGGCGCAATCCGCGCGGCCCGATGATGCGAGGCTGCTGCGTGGGCGACGCGGGCTTCCTGCTCACTGGCTGCTGCCCGGCCGGCTTCCTGCTCACCGGCTGCTGCGCCGCCTGCCGGCTCACCGGCTGCTGCGCAACCTCCGCCGCCTCCGCCGTCTGCGCCCCACCGAACACCCGGCTGATGAGATCGCAGTACACCTGTCCGGAGGTGGGACGCATCTTCGCCGGAGCCGCGCGCTTCACGAGCGGCTGTACGCCGGTGGTGAGGTACGTCGTCGTGTTCTCGATCATCGTCGCGAGGTCGGCGCGTGCCACGTCCAGCGAATACGCGCCCGACTGGTACTGCTTGCTCATCTCGCAAATCGACATCTCGCGCTCGCCCTTGTACGAGTCCTGATCGGCGTTCTCGAACTTGTTCGCGACGCCGCGGACCCGGACGACGTCGGTGCCGAAGTACAGCCGCTGCAGCGAGCCGGGATCATCGCGCGCCACTTCGAGGACGTAGCCGTGGTGCAGCGTCATCTCCAACGTGCTCTCATCGCGCGTGAGCCCCATCTGTCCGCTGTCCGCGTAAATGGTCTTGCGCCGCGTGGGATCCTCGAAGTTGTAGATGAACACCTCGCGCAGCTTGTTCGTGGCCGGATCGATGTGGCCCGTGCGCAGGAAGAGCTTGCCCGGAATCACCTCGTTCATGACCTGCTCGCGCAGCGCGAAGGTGGGCTTCTTGCGCGCAATGGCCGTCTGCAGCGTGCGCAGCTTGTGGTTGGCGCGCGAGAGCACCTGATCGTTGAAGAGCAGCATGAGCACCGCGAGCACCGCGCCCGCGCACAGCACCGGCGTGACCACGCGCGCCACGCTCACTCCGCTCGCGCGCAGCGCCGTGACCTCGTTGTCCGCGGCCAGTTGGCTGAACGCATACAGTACCGCCACCAGAACGGCCATGGGCAGCGTCATGGCCACGATGAAGGGGAGCGACAGGTAGAACAGCTCCCCGATCACGCCCCAGCCAAGCCCCTTGCCAACCAGGTTGCCGAACTGCTTGGCCACCTGATTGATGAGCATGATGGTGGTGAGCGCGGACAGGGCAAAGATCAGCGGCCCGACATGTTCCCGAATGACGTATCGAGTGAGAAGCTTCATTCAGCGCACGCCTTGGATGTCATGGGGTTCTCCGCGCGCGGCCGCGCCCGTTTCCGTACTATGAACGCGCGTGACGGCTCCGTCGTCACCGGGCGCCGGCTCGTACTACCAGACCAGCCGTCCCGTCCCCCATATTCCCTCCACAAACCCCAAAATGTAACTCTCCCGCTACCGCCGAGCGACCGGGCGTGGCGCAGGTTCGCTCCAGCATCTACCCCTCTTGCCGCGATCGGGTGCGTATTTCCGGACCGTCGCTGGTCATCGCTCTCCTGCTGGGTTCCGCGACACTGACCGCGCAGGAGGTGCCACGCCCCGACACGGTCCCCGTCGCCGTATCCGGGGCCGGCCTGCGACTGCCGCCGCGGCGCGATTCGCTCGTGCTCACCCTGCCGGCCGAGCTGCAGCCGCTGGGGCGCCTGGGCCACCGCGCGACAGCGCCCGATCTGCTCACGGCCGCCCTCGGCCGCGACCTCGTCCGCCAACGCACCATGCTCTGGCGCGACGTGGTCACCCGCCGCGCCCGCGCGGCTGCGGCGCTCGTGCGTGCCCCGGAGCGCCCCGGCGCCACGGACTTCTTCGGCCAGTACGCCGACCTCGGACTGCAGTTGCAGTCGCGCGTGGAAACCCGCTTCGAACGCGATCGCAATGAACGCTGTCAGGCGACCGACCTGCTCAGTCCCATCGACAACTGCCAGGGCGCGTTCCAGCCGCAATTCAACTTCCAGTTCGCCATGAAGACGGGCGGCGTCGTCGCCAACCGCCTGCATCTGAACGTGGATTACGACACGCAGCGCGAGTTCGACGCCTCCAACAACATCTCCGTCTACTACGAGGGCAAGCCCAACGACATCATCAAGCGCGTGGAAGCGGGCAATGTTTCCTTCACTCCGCCCCCGTCGCGCTTCATCACGGCCGGCATTCCAAGCGGGAACTACGGTGTCCAGGCCATCGGGCAACTCGGGCCCATGAACTTCCAGGCCATCGCGGCGCAGCAGCGCGGCAACATCGTGCGTGACCGCGTCTTCACCGTTGGCGACCGCACCGTGCAGAGCGTGGATCGCGTCATCGAGGACTATCAGCTCGAACGCCGCCGCTTTTTCTGGGTGATCGACCCGCGGGTGGCGTTCCCCGACAAGTATCCCAACATCGACATCCTCGACCCGTCGCTGCCGTCGCTGCTCGCGCGCATCCCCCCGGGCCAGCGTCCGCGCCGCGTGCTGCTCTATCGCTACCGCAGCCCGGCCGCCGCCGGCAGCGCCGCGCCCGTGATCAACGGCCCCTTCGCCGTGCTCCGCTTCGCCAACAACACCAACGTGATCGGGCCGTTCGAGGTGCTGCAGCAGGGCGTGGACTACTACATCGACCCCACCAACCTCTGGGTCGTCCTCGTGAATCCGCTCTCCGCCGACGAGAAGCTGGCCGTGTCCTATACGGTCACCGGACCCGACGGCCGCGAAGCCGTCGTGGGCAGCGTGGGCGGCACCTTTCCCCGGCAGAAGGGCATCGCCGGCCGCGACACGCTCAATCTGCTCTGGGACAACCGCGTGCTGCCCGGTGATCCCGCCTTCGATCGCGAGATCCGCTCGGTGTATCGGGTGGGTGGCGACGAGCTGCAGCGCCAGACCTTCCAGGCCAGGATCGTCGTGGGGAGCGGGAGCGATCAGGAGAAGCCGGTCGGCGGCACCGTGGACAGCTACCTGCAGCTCTTCGGTCTCGCGGAGCGGAACAACTCGTCCACGTTCGACGTCACGAACCGGCTGTGGCCACGCGTCACCGATCCGAACCAGGCACTTACGATCAGCGGCGGCCTCGCGGGCACGAGCAGCAAGCTCATTCGCGACTACTTCATCGTGTTCCCATCGCTCATGCCGTTCGCGGACTCGGGGCTCGCGCACCCGCCCAATCCCGTGAACGATTCGCTCTATCGCACCACGGACGAGGACCTCAACTCCCCGCGCCGGCCGCCCACGCAGTACCGCATCCACGTCAGCTACTCCGCCGCCGGCAGTGGCGAGGCGGGCTCGCTCATGCTGGGCTCCGTGCAGGTGCGACCATTCTCCGAGCGCATCTTTCTCGATGGACGCCAGCTCGTGCGCGACTCCGACTATACGGTGGACTACGAAGTGGGGCGCGTCACCTTCAACCGCCCCGATACGCTCTTCGCCACACCGCGGCAGGTGAGCGTGCAGTTCGAGGAGAATCCGGTGTTCACCACCGCGCCGACCTCCATCTTCGGACTCGCAGCCGAGTTCCCCAGTGAACACGGCACCCTGGACTTCACCGCACTGCAGCAGTCGCAGCAGACGTCCTTCAACCGTCCGCCGCTCGGCTTCGAGCCGCAATCATCGCTGCTCGCGGGCGTGCGCGGCGACTTCACCTTCGAGAGTGCGGCACTCAGTCATCTGCTCGACAAGCTGCCACTGGTCAATGCGAGCGCGCCCAGCACGGTGAACTTTCAGGGCGAGTTCGCGACCAGCCGCCCGCAGGCGAACGCGGCCGGCGCCGCGTACATCGAGACGTTCGAGGGCGCGGGCGGTGTGCCCGTCGACCTGCGCGAAACGGCGTGGCGCTACGGCAGCCAGCCCGCCATCACCAATGGCGGCGTCCCCATTGACGGAACGCCCTACGACTTTCCGCTCGACAGCGCCTCCACCATGGCGTGGCAGAACCTCGGCACGGTGCTCGACCCGGTCACCGGCGCGGGAAGCGCGGTGCAGTTCTTCCCCGAGCAGATCGATTCGAGTTTCGTGCTCATTGGCGGGCAGACGTTTCGCAGCCCGGAGACCGTGCTCTGGCTCGATCTCTATCCGGGCAGCGTGGGCGGCCTCCCCGACGCGCAGGGGCAGAACCGCTGGTTTCCGCACAGCGGCGGCGGCCGGCCCTGGCGTTCCATCAGCCAGTCGCTCAGCCCCAACGGCGTGGATCTGTCGCACGTGGAGACGCTCGAGTTCTGGACACTGGTGGACACCGCCGCGGCGGCACGCAGCAGCAATCCCGCGCTCATCTTCGACTTCGGCGACATCTCCGAGAACACCGTCTCCTTCGCGCCGGAGACCGTCACCGTGCGCGCCACCGGCCAGGAGGGGCTGGTGGATTCGCTCTTCACCGGGCACAAGCTGCAGGGCTTCGACAAGCTCAACACCGAGCGCGATCCGGTCACGCAAAGCTTCGACGTGGCGCGCAACGACATCGGCCTGCCCGGTGACATCGTGGATACGCTGTTCGTGAACAATCTCGCCGCCGGTCTGCGCGACACGGTGTTCAACCGCCAGCTCTGCCGCCGCGGCGACCAGCCCGTGCTGCCGCTGGGCGACGCCACCGCCGACTGCACGGTGGGAAACCGCCGGCTCGACGAAGATGATCTCGACCGCGACGGTGTGCTCAACTTCACGAGCGCGCAGCGCAACAACGAGCAGATCCTGCGCTACGTGGTGGATCTCTCGAGCCGATCCTCGTACAGCAAGATCGGCCGCTGCTATCGCAGCATGACGGACACGTCGTCCGTGGGCGTGGGCGTGCGCACCGTGTGCTGGACCAAGGTGCGCGTGGCGTTCGCCTCGCCCACCGAACAGATCAACAACCCGCTCATCCGGCGCATCGTCTCCATGCGGCTCACGGTCGTCGCGGGGCGCGGACGCCAGGCCAACGCCTTCACCCAGTTCGCGCTGGCGCGGCTGCGGCTCACCGGCGCGCCGTGGACCAAGCGCACCGATCGCGCCATCGCCGGCATCGGTGGCGCGAACGCGGATGCGTCGGGCACCGTGATCGCCACGACCATCAGCACGCAGGATCGCTCCGACCAGGGTGGTCTCACGTACCAGTCGCCGCCGGGTGTCACCGACGAGCCCGACAGCAAGGGTGGCGCCTTTTCGCCGGGCGTCGTGCAGGTGAACGAGCAGTCGCTCCGCGTGCAGGCGCTCAACGTGCCGCTCTATCATCGCGCCGAAGCGTATTTCCGCTTCCCCGATGGCGAGAAGAACTTCATGGGCTATCGCGAGCTGCGGGTGTGGGCGCGCGGTCGCAACAAGGGGTGGGGCCCGCAGGGCGATCTGCAATTCTACATCAAGCTCGGGCGCGACGATGACAATTTCTACCTCTATCGCACGCCGGTGAACGAGGGCGGCACCAGCGATGCCTGGCTGCCTGAGGTGAGCGTGGACTTCCGCCGCTTCTTTGCGCTCCGGGCGCAGATCGAGAACGCCTTTCTGCGCGGTGGCAATGCGCTCGCGTGCCACGGTCTCGACTCGGCGCTCGTGGCGAACTCGCTCCTCCCCACCACGCCGGGCACCCAGCGCTTCGCGGCGTGCGACAGCGGCTACATCGTGTACACCAGCAACCCCGCGATCAACCCGCCCAACCTGGCGGCCGTGCAGGAGCTCGCCGTGGGCATTGTACGCGTGAACGACGCGGGGCAGGGAACCGGCGGCTCCATCACCCCCGGCGACTCGCTCGAGCTCTGGGTGGATGACATCCGTCTCACGAGCGTCGTCAACGATCCCGGCTACGCGGGAGAGGTGGGTCTCAACATCGCGGCGGCGGATCTGGGCACCTTCTCCGTGAGCGCGAGCCGCAAGGACGACAACTTCCGCCAGCTCGGCGAGCAGCCCTCCTTCGTGACGGACAACGATGTGAATCTTTCGTCATCCATACGATTGGACAAGCTCCTGCCCAGGGGGCTCGGCCTCCTGGTTCCCGTCACCGTGACACACGATCGCAGCGGCGGCGACCCGCTCTTTCTCGCGGGATCGGATCTCATGGCGGACGCGGTGCCCGACGTGCGCACGCCGAGCAGTTCCACCACATCGTATTCGGTCGCCGTGCGGCGCGCGTCGCCGCTCGAGCATTCCACGTGGGCGCCGCTCGTGAACAATCTGGTGCTCACCTCCACCTACGTGACGTCGAGCGCGCGCACGGAGCTGCAGACGGCGCACACGTCGGCGTTCACCGCCGGGCTCGACTTCAATCTCGTCTCGCGCGCCCGCACCGTGCACACGCCCGACTGGATGCAGCGCATGATCGATCATCTGCCGGACTTCCTCCGCAACAGTGATCTGCTCCAGTCGCTGCGCGATGCCAACCTGCGGTGGAATCCCACGCAGGTCCGCTTCACGAGCACCTACGCGGACAACGCGAACCAGCGCCAGAGCTTCCTGTTCCCCGTACCGGTGGCGCAGGACATCGGCCAGAGCGTGACCGGACTGGACAACGTCTGGCGCAACACCGGCACCGTGGAGCTGCGTCCCTTCAATTCGGTGAGCGCGCGCTGGGACATCTCGAGTCTGCGCGATCTGCGCGACTACGGTGACAGCACGGGCGTGGGCGTGGTGGCGGGCGCCGAGCGGCAGAAGCTGCTCGGGCTCAACATGGGCATCGAGCGCGAGCGCGAGATGTCCACCGTCATCAGCGCGTCGCCCCCGCTCGCGTCGTGGATCAGGCCGCGCGTGGATTTCACGAGCAGCTTCACCGTCTATCGGGATCCCAACGCCCCCGACCTGATCACGCAGGACTCGCTCGGCCCCTACCGGCTGCCGCGACGCATGTCCAACAGCCAGGGATTCGCCATGGGCGCGACGGTGGATTTCGCGCGGCTCGCCTCGGTGTACTCGAACGATTCGTCGAACGTGCGCGCGCTGGCCCGCGTCCTGTCGCCGGTGGATGTCCAGTGGCGCCGTGATCTGCGCTCCACCCTGGCTGGCGTGGCCTTCGATCCGTCGGTGGGCTATCAGCTCGCGCTGGGTGGTGTGGGAGACTTCCGTCAGGTGAACGGCGTGCCCGCCACGAGCGCCGGCGTGTCGCGGAACCTCATCGTGTCGCACTCGCTCTACCTGCCGTACGGGCTCACGGTGATCGACCGGTACAGCGATGTGCACAGCACCTCGTGGTCGCAGCTCGTGAACATCCAGACCCTGCTGGATGCGGAGCAGCAGACCTTCCCCGATGTGAGCGTGCGCTGGACGTACGCGCCCCGCTCGTTCCTGCGCGCGATCTTCACGAATCTCACCGCGCAGGTGGGCGCGCGCATCACGCAGGCGAACAGCTTCCAGCCGACGACGGCCGATCTCACCGCGCTCGCCGACACGGGGCTCAGCACCTCGCAGACACTGCGCCAGTATCCCATGACGGGTTCGCTGGTGTGGTCGCTGTTCGGCGGCTTCTTCACGGACGCAACGTGGAACCGGATCGAGCAGAAGGAGGTACGCAGTGGCGGGCTCACGCAGGGAAGCCAGCACGACCTCAGCCTGGACATTGGCAAGGCGCTGCCGCTGCCGAGCAGCTGGAACCTCAAGAGCAACATGCTGCGCACGCGGCTGGGATATCAGAACACGCACACGCAGTCGTTCTTCGTGCAGGACACGGCGCGCACCCGTGTCACAGACAACGGGCGGTGGGCCGTGACGTTCAACGCCGACTCCGACGTGTCGGACACGATGTCGCTCACGCTGCTGCTGGCGCGCGTGCTGACGTTCGACAACGTCTTCGACCGCCGCTTCTCGCAGACCGTGTTGTCGGTGGCGTTTCACCTGTCATTTGCGGCCGGGGAGATGCG